>JALSJG010000001.1 GCA_026989475.1 Thermaceae bacterium
CGCGCTCCACCCGGGGTGGCGCTCGAGCAACAAGACGAACGCAGCAGCGCCCGAAAAGAGCGCGATCCCCCAGCTGATGGAGCGCGCCGATTGGGGCATGGTGAGCTCAAGTATACCCCGAGGTTTTCAAGATTTTATCCAAACCTTCCCGTGATGTAGGCCTCGGTCCTGGGGTCTTTGGGGTTGGTGAAGAGCTTCTCGGTGCGGTCGAACTCGATGAGCTCGCCGTCCAGAAAGAAGGCGGTGTAGTCGGAAACCCGGGCGGCCTGCTGCATGTTGTGGGTGACGATCACGATGGTCACGCTCTCTTTCAGGGTCGTGAGCAGGTCCTCGATCGCCTGGGTGGAGATCGGGTCGAGAGCGCTGGTGGGCTCGTCCATCAGGAGCACCTCGGGCTCCACCGCGAGCGCCCGGGCGATCGAGAGCCGCTGTTGCTGCCCCCCGGAAAGACCCACCGCCGGATGGTGAAGCCGGTCCTTGACCTCGTCCCAAAGGGCGGCCATCCGGAGGGCACGCTCCGCCGCCTCAAAAAGGCGCCTTTTGTCCCGGGTCCCCACCAGCCGAAGTCCCGCCACCACGTTCTCGAAGATGCTCATGGTGGGAAAAGGGGTGGGCCGCTGGAAGACCATCCCCACCCGCCGGCGCACCGCCACCGGGTCCACCCCGGGGGCGTAGATGTCTTCCCCGTCGAGAAGAACCTTTCCCTCCACCCGGACGACGGGGTTCAGGTCGTGCATCCGGTTCAAAGCCCGGAGAAAGGTGGTCTTCCCGCACCCCGAGGGGCCGATCAGGGCGGTGATCTTTTTGTCGTGCACCGCGAGGCTGACGCCTCGCACCCCGGGGTGCTTGCCGTAGTAAACGCTCAGGTTTTGGGTCTCCATGCGGTAGGGCGCGTTCATCGCGGCTGACCTCCCGTACGCGTGACCCGGCGGGCGAGGTAGTTCGCCAGCATGATCGCCGCCGCCAGGATCAGGGCCGCGCCCCAGGCCTGGCGGTGCCAGTCCTCGTAGGGGCTGATGGCGTAGACGTAGAGCTTTAGGGGAAGGGTGTCCATGGGCTCGAGCGGGTTCAAGGTGAGGAAGGGGTTACCAAAGGCGGTAAAAAGCAGGGGTGCCGCCTCCCCGGCCCCGCGGGCGAGCGCCAGCATCAGCCCGGTGAGGATCCCGCCCCGGGCCGCCGGCAGCACCAGGCTCAGGATCACCCGCCAGCGGGGAAGGCCGAGCGCGAGCCCTGCCTCCGTAATCTCCCAGGGGATCAGCTTCAAAACCCCCTCGGTGGCCCGGGTGATGATCGGGACCATGATCAGGGCGAGGGCCACCGCGCCCGAGAGCCCGGAGAAGTGGCCCATCGGCTTCACCACCAGGACGAAGGCGACGAGCCCCATCAAAATCGCGGGAAGCCCCGCCATCACGTCGGATACGAGCCGCAAGAAGGGGTTCAGCGGGTGGTCGGGGTACTCGGCGAGCAGGATCCCGGCGGCGATCCCGAAGACGGCGGCGAAGAAAAGGGCGAGCAGGTCCACCACCAGGCTGCCCACGATCGCCGGCAGCATCCCTCCCCCCTCCTCCCCGGGCGGGGCCGGTTCCCGGGTGAAGAACTCGAGGTTCAAGGCCCCGATCCCCTGCGCGAAGACGTAGTAGAGGATGAAGAAAAGCGGCAGAAGCACGACCAGGGTCCCGAGATAGACCAGTAGCTGCATCACTCGGTCGCGGAGGTAGCGGCGCCTGAGGTTCACTTCCGCCCCTCCCCGTGGCTCATGCGCCTGAGCACCCAGGTTGCCGCCAGGTTGGTAAGGAGCGCGATCAGGAGGAGGACGAATCCCACCGCGATCAGCGCGGAAAGGTGGAGATCCTGCTCGGCCTCGGTGAACTCGTTGGCGATCAAGCTCGCCATGGTGGCGGCGGGCCCGAAGAGGGTATAGGGCAGGTTCACCGAGTTCCCGATCAGCATGGTGACCGCCATGGTCTCGCCAAGCGCCCGGGCCAGGGCCAGCACCACCCCGGAGAAGATCCCCGCCCGGGCGTAGGGGATCACCACCCGGCGGATCACCTCCCAGCGGGTCGCGCCGAGCGCGTACATCGCCTCGCGCTGGCTTTGGGGGACGAGGGCGAGCGCGTCCCGGGCAAGGGCGCTCGCGTAAGGGACGATCATCAAAGCCAGAACCAGGATCGCCGAGAAGAGGCCGATTCCCGTGGGCGGGCCGAGGAGCGGCAATAGCCCGGGAGCGTGGGCCGCGGCCCAGGCAAAAAGCGGCAGCTCGACGTAGGCCCGGACCACCGGAACCAGGACGAAAATGCCCCAAAGCCCGTACACCACGCTGGGAAGCGCCGCGAGCAGGTCAATGAGGTAGGCCACCACCTCCCTCAGGCGTCCCCCGGAAAACTCGACCACGAAGAGCGCGGTCGCAAGTGCCGGGAAGAACGCCAATACGAGCGCGGTCGCGGAGGTAATCAGGGTGCCGAGCAGGGGGGGCCAGGCGCCAAACATCCCCCGCACCGCGTCCCATCGACTGCCGGTAAGGAAACCCCAAAAGCCGAAGGTGGCGAAGGCCTCCTGGCTTCCCCGGTAGAGAACCCAGAAGACGAGCAGGGCGGCGAGGATCACGCCCGAGGCGAGGATCACGATCAATAGGGCAAAAAGGCGATCTCCAAGCCGCCGATACAGCCAGTTCGGCATAAGACCTCCATGGTAAGGGCGGGGCGGCGGCGCCGCCCCGCCGCTCGCAGCGAGTCTACCGCAGGAGCGGCTCGCCCTTGTAGCTCAAGCGCTTGAGGTTTTCCTCGGTAATCCGAACCACCACCTCAGGAAGCCGGGCGTAGTGGAGGGGCTCGTTGTATTCCTGCCCGTCGTGCACGATCCACCAAAGCAGCTTGGCCAAAGCCTCCGCTTGCGCGCGGTTTTTGAACGCGCGGTTTTTCGCCATATCCTGATAGACCAAGATCCAGGTGAAGCCGCTGATCGGGTAGCCATCGGGCGCAGAGGTATCGGTCAGCGAGACGCGCGTGTCCCGGGG
>JALSJG010000002.1 GCA_026989475.1 Thermaceae bacterium
TGGGCAAAGAGCTGCCGCACGCCGCCACCCGAGCCGATCGACTGGTAGTTCACCCGGACCCCGGTGAGCTGGTGGTAGACGGAAAAGTACTTGGCGTAAAGCGGGTAGGGGAAGGTCGCGCCGGCACCGGTCAAGGTCGCGGAGGCCGCAAGCGCCAGACCGAAGGTCAGAAAGCCCGCCAAAAGCGTCACACGCTTCAAAGCCACCACCTCCAGGGTCAAGGTAGTCCGCGTTTGTCAGGGCGATGTCAGGAACCACAGGCCCGGGGGGATACGGACCCCGAAGGCGTTCGTGCTCCCGCGCCGGGTCCCGTACGCCTCCCCGCCGAAGCTCCGCGCGATTCGGCGAACGATCGCAAGCCCAAGCCCGGTTCCCCGGGCTTGGGCCGCCGAGGGACCACGGGCACCGGGGGCAAAGAGACGCTCGTAGTCGGGGATCGGGGGACCGGCGTCTCGGACCTCGAGCAAGAGCACCCCGCCCTCGGGCGCTGCCACCACCGAGACCGGTGGCCGGCCGTGGATCAGAGCGTTTTCCACGAGGTTCAGAAGGATCTGAAAGAGCGCATCGGGGTCCACCCGGAGCCGGACCTCCTCCCCCTCCCAGGCGACCTCCCGGGCCGCCGGCAGGATCCGCAGGAGTCGCGCCTTTAGCGCCGAGAGGGGGTAGGGCGGGACCTCGGGGGCGTAGCCGCCGGAGGCGACCAGCCGTACGAGCCGCTCGGCCTCGCTTTGGAGGGTGGCCAGGATCTCGGACTGCTCCCCGGGCGCGGCGGTCTCGAAGAGCTGGAGCAGGCTCCGGATCGCGGTCACGGGAGTGCGGAGCTCGTGGAGGAGCTGGGCGGCCTCCGTGGAGCCCGAGGGGAGCTCGAGGAGGTAGAGCCAGTCCTCCGCCGCCCGGGCGAAAAGCCGGCGGCCGCGAACCGAGAGCTCGGCCTCGCCCCCGGCCTCAGCCAGGGCCAAGAGCCTGCGGTCGCGGAGGGCGTGAATCAGGGGGGCCCCGAGCACCCGCTCGGCGCGGACCCCGAGGAGCTTCTCGGCGGCCGAGTTCAGGTAGCGGATCCGGCCCTCCGGGAACCAGATCGCCCCCTCGATCGCCCGATCCCAACCCTTCAAAGTGCCTCCCGGAAGCGATAACCGCGACCCCGAACGGTCTCGATCCAATCCGGCCCGAGCTTTTCGCGCAGCTGGGCGACGTGCTGGTCTACGGTGCGGGGGGTGCCAAGGTAATCCTGGCCCCAGACCCGGTCGAGCAGCTCGTCGCGGGTGAAGACCCGGCCGGGGGCGGCGAGGAAGACCGAGAGCAGGTCGAACTCGCGGGGCGTGAGCGGTATCTCGCGGCCTTCAAGGCGCACCCGGCGGGCTTCGGGGTCGAGCTCGAGCCCCCCCACCTCAAGCCGGCGGCCGTACCCCGCGCGCCGGAGCAGCGCCTCGATCCTCGCCAGGAGCTCGGCCTCCGAAAAAGGTTTGGTGAGGTAGTCGTCGGCCCCGCCCAAAAGCCCCGCCACCCGGTCGCCCTCGGCGGCGCGGGCGGTGAGCATGAGCACCGGGAGCCGGGCCCCGGCGGGCTCCGCGCGCAGGCGCTCGAGCCAGCGGAGCCCGGGTTCATCGGGGAGCATCCAGTCGAGCACCACGAGCTCGGCTCCCCGCCAGCGGTCCCAGGCCTCCCGGGCGGTCTCGGCCTCGATCACCCGGTGCCCGGCGCGGGAAAGAAGTAGCCGAAGGGCGAGCCGCACCCCGGGCTCGTCCTCGACCAGGAGGATCCGCGCCATCCCGCTTCCAGACTAATCCAGTGGAGACGGGTATAAAGAGGAGGTGCCCCGGGACCCGGTCTTCACCCCCTTTGGTGCCGCACGCACGGTGACCGGAAGCTGCCATCTCTTAAGCTACCGGGGCTATCGCCTCCTGCTCGAGTGCGGCGCCTACCAGGGCGAGGCCGAACCCAGGAACTACACGCCCTTCGGCTTCGACCCCACGCGGGTGAACGCCGTCATCGTCACCCACGCGCACCTCGACCACATCGGACGGCTTCCCCGCCTCGTCCGGGCAGGTTACCGGGGGCCGGTCTACGCCACCCCACCGACCCTCAAGCTCCTGCGGCCGATCCTGGAGGACGCGCTCAAGGTGATGCGCGAGGAGGCCGAGCGGGCAAAACGAAAGCACCTTCCCATCCCTGAACCCCTTTGGGACGAGGAAGACCTCGCCGAGCTCTACCGCCGCCTTACGCCCCTTTCCTACTACCGGCCGCGGCCATTTGGCCCTTTCACCGTCGAGCTACAAAACGCAGGGCACCTGCCGGGATCGGCCTTCGCGGTGGTCGAGGTGGCGGGCCGGCGGCTCGTCTTCTCCGGCGACCTGGGGAACCGGCGCAAGGAGGTCCTCCCCGACCCCGACTACCCGCCCCACGCCAACCTGGTGGTCAGCGAGGGGACCTACGGCGACCGCCCCCACAAGCCGCTCGCCGCCACCCTCGACGAGTTTGCCCTTTGGGTGGCCGAAACCCTCTCCCGGGGCGGCAAGGTGGTGATCCCGTCCTTTGCCCTGGAACGCACCCAGGAGATCCTCTACTACCTCCGCGAGTTCGAGGAAAAGGGCCGGATCCCGGTGGCCCCGGTCTTCGTGGATAGCCCGCTCGCGAGCCGGGTGAGCGCGCTCTTTGAAGAAGTCCGCGAGGCCTTTTCGCTTAAGGTCCAGACCCTTTACCGCCAGGGGCGGGACCCCTTCCGTCCCCGCCGATTGCGCTACACCGTCTCGGTGGAGGAGTCGAAGGCCTTGAACGAGCTCGAGGGGCCGGCGACGATCATCGCCGGCAGCGGCATGCTCACCGGCGGACGCATCCTCCACCACCTCCGCCACCAGCTTCCCAACCCCAAGAACACCCTGCTCTTCGTGGGCTACCAGCCCCGGGGAGGACTCGGCCGCCGCATCCTGGAGGGCGCGCGGGTGCTCCGGATCCACGGCCACGAGGTCCCGGTGCGGGCCCGGGTGGCCTCGCTCGGTGGGTTCTCGGGACACGCCGGCCTGGACGAGCTCCTCGACTGGCTCGCCGGCGAGCCTAGGATTCTCCTCGTCCACGGCGAGCCCGACAAGCTCGCGGCGCTCAAGGCCCGGCTCGGCGCGCGCGGCCAGGAAGCCAGGATCGCCGCCCTCGCCCAGCCCTACCCCTTCTAGAGGTCCTCGGGGCGGTTCAGGTTCCAAAGCACCCGGGGCCCGAAGCGTCCCGCCACCTCTTCCCAGCCCAGGTAGCGCGCGCCGGCGAGCTCGAGCACCTCGGCCATCCGTCCCCGCCCGGCGGCGAGCTCGCGCTCCACTAAAGGCAAAAGGCGCCGGGTGTAGAGGGCGGCGAGGGGCTCGGGCCGGCCCAGAGGGTCTTGCACCGCCAGCGCCGGCGCGGAACCGAGCTCCCGGAGTAGAAAGCGCCAGTAGGCGGGGGTGAGGTTCGGCAGGTCGCAGGCGGCCACCGCCACCACCTCGCTTCGAGCGTAGGCGAGGGCGGCGTGGAGCCCTGAGAGGGGTCCAAGCCCGGGTTTCAGGTCCGGGAGGACCGGAACCCCGGTCTCGGGGTAGGGTCTAGGGGCCAGGACAAAACGCTCATGGGCCTCGGCGAGGCTATCCAGCACCCATAGGAGCAGCGTCCGTCCCCGCCAGACATAACGGGCCTTATCCCGGCCAAACCGTCGCGACCGTCCCCCGGCGAGTACCGCCCCCGAAAATCTCACCCCGGCACCTCGGCTACCACCCGGGTCCCCGCCCCGGGACGGCTCTCCACGCGAAAACGACCGCCTCGGGCCTGGACCCGCTCGCGCATCTGGGCGAGGCCAAAGTGCCCCTCCTTGGCGGCGGTGGCGGGGTCGAAGCCAACCCCGTCGTCCTCGATCACGAGTCTCGCCCCCTTGGGGGCGAGCGCCTCGAGCCGCACCCGAACCCTTCGGGCGCGGGCATGTTTCGCCACGTTGTTTAAGGCCTCCTGCAGCACCCGAAAGAGGGCGAGCTCGGAGGCCTGGGCAAGCTCGGGATTCCCCACCACCTCGACCTCGGCCCGGAAGCCGGCCTGCTCGGCAAAGGCCTGGGTGTAGCGGCGGACGGACTCGACGAAGCCGTAGCGCTCGAGGTCGATGGGGCGGAGGGCGAAGA
>JALSJG010000003.1 GCA_026989475.1 Thermaceae bacterium
CTCGCCGATGCTTACGAGGCGATGACCGCCGGCCGCCCCTACCGGGCGGCGAGAAACCCGGAGGAAGCCCTGAACGAGGTGATCGCGAACGCCGGCACCCAGTTTGACCCCGAGCTGGTCGAGCTTTTCAAGAAGCTCTGGGCGGAAAACCCCCTCTGGCGAGACCGGGAGGTGTTCCTACGGAACTTTTCGCAGCAGCCGTCGTTGCCGGAGCCCTTGCGGCCCTCCTCCAAGGAGTAAGGCCGCTGGATTTCGCCCGGGCCGAGCTGAGGGCGGGCTGGACCTTCGTCGCCGCCGCGGTAATCGAGGCCCTGGTGCGAAGGTTCACGCTTGAAGGGAAGCTCCCCCCCGTTCCCTGGGGAAGCGGGCTCGAACTTTTCGCCCTCGCCCTCATCGCATACGGCCTGGTCAAAAACCTCCATGTCAAGGGTCTTTGGCTCGTTGCCCTCGGCTTCGGGCTCAACACCCTCGCGATCCTCGCCCACGGCGGCCAGATGCCGGTCACCGCCGAGGCCCTACGCCGCGCCGGCATCCCCCGCGCGATCCCCATCCTCGAGGAGCGGGGCGACGGGCTGCACGTTCTGGTCGAGCCCGGGGCGCCGCTTTGGTGGCTCGGGGACGTCATTCCGCTCACCCACAAGGTCATCAGCGTGGGAGACGTGCTGATCCTGCTGGGCATCGCCGCCGCCACCTGCGAGCTCGGCTTGCAGGGAAAAAGGCGTAGGATGGGCCCGGAGACGGGCCATGACTGAGACCCCCTACCGCATCACCCTGATCGAAGGCGACGGCATTGGCCACGAGGTGGTTCCCGCGGCCCGGCGGGTGCTGGAAGCCACCGGGCTCCCTTTCGTCTTCGTCGAGGCCGAGGCCGGTTGGGAGACCTTCCAGAAGTACGGCACCTCGGTACCCGAAGCAACGGTAGAGAAGATCCTGGCCACCGACGCGACCCTCTTCGGCGCCGCCACCAGCCCCACCAAGAAGGTCCCGGGCTTTTTCGGCGCGATCCGCTACCTCCGCCGCCGCCTCGACCTTTACGCCAACGTGCGTCCCGCCAAGTACCACCCGGTCCCCGGGGCCGTTCCCGGCACCGACCTGGTGGTCGTCCGCGAGAACACCGAGGGGCTTTACGTCGAGCAGGAGAGGCTTTACGCCCGGGGCAAGGTGGCGATCGCCGACCGGGTGATCACCTACGAGGCCAGCTACCGCATCGCCGAGTACGCCCTCCGGCTCGCCGAGCGGAGGCGGGGCCAGCTCGCGCTGGTGCACAAGGCCAACGTGCTTCCGCTATCCGACGGGCTCTTCCTCGAAGCCGCCCGCGACGCCGCCAAGCGCCACCCCACCGTCGAGGTCCGCGAGGTCATCGTCGACGCCTGCGCCATGCGGCTGGTGCGGGAGCCCCAGAAGTTCGACGTCCTGGTCATGGAGAACCTCTTCGGCGACATCCTCTCAGACCTCACCGCCGGCCTGGTGGGGGGCCTGGGCATCGCTCCGAGCGGGAACATCGGCGACCGGGCGGCGATCTTCGAGCCGGTCCACGGCTCCGCTCCCGACATCGCCGGCAAGTGGATCGCGAACCCCACCGCCACCATCCTCTCCGCCGCCATGATGCTCGACCACCTGGGGGAACGCGAGGTGGCGCGCAAGATCGAAGCGGCGGTGGACAAGGTCCTCGCCGAAGGACCCCGCACCCCGGACCTCGGGGGCAGGGCCACCACCGAGGAGTTCACCGACGCGGTGATCCAGGCCTTGCAAAATAACCCGGAGTTCTGAAAAGCTCATGTTAAGCTAGGTACCGGTACGCTAGGAGGCCAGCGTGGGCTCGGTATTAAGCAACCTTTTTCGCAATCGCGGCGAGGCGCTAGGGCTCGAGATCGGCGCCGCCAATCTGAAGCTGGTCGAGCTCTCCGGCCGCGGACCACAGCTGAGGAGTTTCGCCATCCGACCGACCCCGGGGGGGCTCTTTCACGAGGGTTTGATCGCGGACCCGGGGGCGCTGGCGGAAGAGATCCGGGAGCTGATCAAGGAAGCGGAAACCCGCAAACGCTATGTGGTTACCGCGCTGGCCAACCCGGTTGCGATCACCCGGATTATCAAGGTTCCGCGGATGGAGCGAAAGGAGCTCGAGGAAGCCATCCGCTGGGAGTCGGAGCGGCACATCCCCTTCCCGATCGACGAGGTCGTCCTCGACTTCGACCTCCTCGACGATCCATCGGAGCTGGGAGAGGGGGAGGAGATGGAGGTCGTCCTCGCGGCGGCGAAGGAGGAGACCGTCGTCCAGCTGGTGGAGACGCTCGTAACTGCCGGGCTCGAGCCCATCGTAGTCGACCTCAAGCCCTTCGCCGGCCTTCGGGCGCTCGAGCCCAGGCTCATGCCGCGAGAGGACGGGGAAAAACCCGTCACCCTCTACCTTGAGGTTGGAGCCGAGTCCTCCTCCCTGGTCTTCCTTCGCGGGGATCGTCCTCTGCTGGTCCGGACCCTGCGGGTGGCCGGGCGCGATTTCACCCAGGCCATCGCCCGTGCCTTCGGCATGGAACCCGAGCAGGCCGAGGAAGTGAAGCGGGAATACGCCCTTGCCACCCTTTCCACCGAGGACGAGGAGGCGCTGCTCGAGCTCGAAGCCCCCAAGGACCGGCCGAGCCCCGCCGAGATCTACGACGCGATCCGTACCATTCTGATCGACTTCACCACCGAGGTGCGGCGCAGCCTGGACTTCTTCAAGTCCCACTTCGGCGAGAACAACCTCGACCAGGCCTATATCGCGGGGGGCGGCAGCAAACTCAAGGGGCTCAAGGGGCTGCTTTCCGACGCGCTCGGCATCAACTTCTCCGAAGTCGATCCCTGGGAAAGTCTAAAGATCGATACCGGCCGCTTCGACGCCGGCCTCCTGCAAGAGCTGGGACCCGAGTTCGTGGTCCCGGTGGGACTCGCGCTCCGGGGGGTGGGTCGCGGTGGTTAACCTGAACCTCTTGCCCAAACGCCTGAGGCACCGGGCCGGGCCCGACTGGTGGCGAACCGCCGCGATCGTGGTGCCGCTCGTCATCGCCGGCGTCGTGGGCTACATCACGGTGCAAACCCAGAGTACCCTCAACGCCCGCCTGAACGAGCGCGACCAGCTCCGAGCCGAGGTTCAGATCCTGCGCCCCTACGTAAACGAGTTCCGAAAGTTAGAGAAGCGCCGCAGGGAGCTCGAGCAGATTGCGGAGGTTGCCCGTGAGGTCCGCGCCACCTTCAAACCCTGGTCGGAATACCTGGCCAACTTCCTTCGCCGGCTGCCCCGGCGCGGCGGCCGGCTCACCGTGAGCCTGGACTCGGTCAACGCCCGCTCTATCGATCCCGGCCGCGCCCAGCAGATCTACGGAGTGCCGGCGCAGGTGGAATTCAGCCTCCGCGGGGAGGCCGCCTCCGACCGCGCCCTCATCGACCTCGTACACACCTTCGAGACCGACCCCGGGTTCGGGATCAACTTCCAAAACGCGAGCTTCGATAAGGAAACCGGAATCTACAGCTTTAGCGCCAACGTGGCCATGGTGGTCAAGCCACCCGAAGCGAGCGAGGAGGGGAAGAATGAAGGCGCTCAGTAAGCTGGACTCCCGCACGATGGCGCTCCTTGTTATCGGCTTCTTCCTGCTCCTCGGCATCCTTTGGTACTTCTTTTGGTATCAACCCACCCAGACCCGCATTGCCGAAACCGAGCAGGAGATTGGACGGCTCGAGATCGAGCGCAACAAGGGGCTCACCGCGAAGCGCAGACTGCCCCAGCTCCGCGAGCAGATCGCCCTCCTGGAAAAGGAGATCCAGACCTTTCTCGCGGCGCTCCCCGAAGAGGAGAAGTTCTACGAAGTCCTCGACCTGCTCTCCCAACACGCCAAGGCAACCGGCGTGACCCTGAGCTCCCTTACGCGGAGCCCGACTCAAAGCGAGATCGCCGAGGTCGCCAGCGTAGACGTAGGCCTGCGCCTGGAAGCGCCCTTCCCCGAGCTCTACGCCTACCTGAAGCGCCTCGAATCCCTGAAGCGGTACAGCTCGATCAACGGCGTCACCCTCTCGGTGGCGGAACAAAACGCGCTAAATCCCCGGATTGGTGCCAGCCTTACGGTACGCTTCTACGTATACCGGGGCCCGCGCGGGGAGGAGGAGCCGTGAAGCTGAACCCCAGGGCGAAGATCCTGATCGCCGTACTTCTCCTTGTCGCGGCGGTGGCGGCGTGGTACCTGCTCTACACCCAAGGCCAGGAAACGGTCGAGGCCAGCCCACCCCAGCCGAAACCGGCGCCCGCCGAAGAAGCGAAAGCGGCGACCTCCGCCAGCGCTCGGGCGCTCGAGATCCTGCCGCTTCCCTTCCTGGTCACCAAGGCACCCGAGCAGGCACCCCCGCCCGCCGCAGCGGAAAAGCCCCAGGTGGCAGAGCCTCCTCCGCAGGAAGCAGTGGAGGCCCCACCCAACCCGTTCGTCCCCCTGCCCCAGCGACAAGAGGCCATCCTGGCTGCGAAGCAGCCGGCGCCAAAACCGAAGCCAGCTCCGGCGAGCCCCGAACCGGTGGCGGTGCAGCCGGCGGCGGTCCCCGAGCTCGTCCGGGTTCCCGTCCCCAAACTCCGTCCACCCGCCCGCACCGAGCCGCTGCTCCCCCCGGAAGCCCGGATCGGGGTGGGTGCCCTGCCCATCCGCTTGCAGCCGGTAGAACGCGAGGTCGCGGCCGCCCCGCCCCAGGATCGAGGGCAGGAGCAACAACCGGCCCGCCCCCAACCTCAGGAGCGCAATCCCCTCCAGGAGTGGGCGAAGGCGCAGGAATTGAGGCTCTCGGGGGTCGCGCTGGGCCCGGTGAGCGTCGCGATCTTTGCCACCAGGAACGGGTATTTTGCCCTTCCCGTGGGTGAAGTTTTTCCCGGTACCGAGATCCGCTTGCAGGCGGTCACGGCCGAACGGGTTCTCCTGGTACAAGGCCCCTACAACCTGACCTTGGAATACGGAGGCGGTGGATAATATGAAGCGTTGGATCTTCGGCTTGTGGTTGGTCCTCGCCCTGGCGATCGCAGGGAGCTTTCCCAACGACCCGCGGTTCGACCAGCCGGTGACGGTGAGAACCTCGGTCGAGGGTGATCCGCTCGACGTGGTGTTAAGCGCCCTCGCAAGGGCCGTGGAGCTAACGCCGGTCATCAAGCTGCCCGCCGAGCTCAGCCAAACCCGGGTCCGGCTGGTCGCGGAGGAAAAGCCTTTCCGTCAGCTGTGGGACGTCCTCATTCGGGCCTACGGAGAAGGCAGGCTCGACTACGCGCTGATCGACGACGGCATCCTCCTGGTCGCCCCTCCAGAGGTCGTGGCCCGGACGGCGGGAGGAGCGGCCGAGCCCGAAGAAGCGGAGGCGAAGCCCGCGGTGGCCCGGGAGTTCCTTTCGGTCAACTACCTGGACCCCGACGAGGCGGCCAAGCTCCTCAAACAGGAGATCCCCGAGCTTTCGGTGATCCGGGTGCCCAATCAGCGCCTTCTCATCGGGCGAGGCACGGAAGCGCTGCTCGAAGAGGCCAGGCGGCTCCTCGCCCGCATCGACGTCGCGCCCCAGGTGGAAGAGCAAGAGACCGCCGAAGCCCCCGTCCTCCGTCGCTTCTACACGGTCCGGTTCCTGGACCCCGCCAAGGTCGCCGAGTTTCTGATCCGCGAGGTGCCCGGGGTAAAGGTCAGTCAGGTTCCGGGACAAAAAGTGCTGATCGTTCGCGGCACCGAGGAACAGCAAAAAGAGGTCCAGGGTATCCTGGCCAAGATCGACGTGGCCCCGGAAGCGGGCCCGCCCATCTACCAGCGGACCTTCAAGCTCTCCAACGCGAAGGCCAAGGACCTGGCCGAGGTCTTAAGCGAAGCGCTCAAAGCCAAAGGGGTCGCGGCCACCCCGGACGAGCAGGGCGCGCAACCCCCCATGGAAGGGGCCGCTCCCGTTAGCGTGGTGGCCGACGAGCGCACGAACACCCTGATCGTCACCGGGACCGCCGAGCAGCTCGCCCTGGTGGAGGAGCTGATCCCCGAGCTCGATAAGCCGGTGGAGCAGGTCAACGTGCAGGTCCGGATTCAGGAAGTCACCCAGAGCGCCTTGAACAACCTCGGTCTCAACTGGGAGGCTGCCGGGGGCAACCTGGTGGCGGCGCTGGCGGACGCTGGACTGCAGCTCATCTTCGACGCGACCCGATCCCTGGCCGCGCTCAACATCTCCGCCACCTTAAACGCGCTCGAGAAACAGGGGCTTTCGCGCCGGGTCAACGACTCCAACATCACCGTGCTGAATAACCAGACCGGGAAGATCCAGTCGGGCTTCACCTTCTTCATCCGCCGGGTGGTCGACAACCAGGTGGAAAAGGTGCCCTACGACGCCGGGGTGATCGTCGAGGTGACCCCTCAGGTCACGAACTCCGGCGAGATCGTGCTCAAGGTCCACACCGAGGTCTCGGACATCCTCGAGCGCAACCCGGTGGACGGCGACGTCGACAAGCTCTCCAAGCAGGTCTCGGAGACGATCCTCCGGGTTAAGGACGGTCAGACGGTGGTCATCGGCGGGCTGATCAAGAACAGCACCAAGTTCAGCAAACAGGGCATCCCGCTACTCTCCGACATCCCCTTGATTGGCGCGCTCTTTTCGCAAACCACGAACGAGCGCGAGGACAGCGAGCTCATCATCGTACTCAAGGCCCGCCGGGTCACCCCCACCCAGTGCCCGGCAAGCCTCGAGGTTCCCTGCCCGTAAAAGCAACGCACCGCCTCCGGGGCCGGCCCAGTTGGGCCGGCTTTTGGCTTCGTGCTAGGCTTTTTCCATGCGCTTTCTCACCGCCGGTGAGTCGCACGGCCCCGCGCTCTTCGCCATCGTCGAGGGACTGCCCGCCGGTCTTCCCCTTTCTGAGGAAGACCTTCTCCCCTGGCTTGCCCGCCGCCAGGGGGGTTACGGCCGGGGCCGGCGGATGCAGATCGAAAAGGACCGCGCCCGGATCCAATCCGGGGTCCGCGCCGGCCGCACCACCGGGGCCCCGCTGACGCTGGTCATCGAGAACCGGGACCACCGAAACTGGCGCGAGATCATGGACCCCGCCCCGGGGGGCGAGCCGAGGAAGCGCGCCCTCACCGCCGCCCGGCCCGGCCACGCCGATCTTCCTGGGGGCATCAAGTACGGGCACAAGGATCTGAGGGACGTGCTCGAGCGCGCGAGCGCCCGGGAAACCGCCGCCCGGGTCGCGGTGGGCGCGGTGGCGGCGAGGCTCCTTG
>JALSJG010000004.1 GCA_026989475.1 Thermaceae bacterium
CCCCGACGAGCACCACCCTGGGCCGGGCCTTTTCGAGCACGATCTGGCCGGTTCCGTTTTCCGCCCCGTGATGGCTCGCCACCAGCAGGTCGGCGGGTAGATCCGGGAGGCCGTCCTCGAAGCGCCTCGGCAGGTCGCCGAGGACGAGCACCGCCCGGTTCCGCCAAAGCGCCCGCACCACCAGGCTCCGGGCGTTGTCCCCGGGCGGGGTTTGAGCCCTCGGGTGCCAGACCTCGAGGGTGAGCGGCCCGAGGCGAACCCGGTCGCCGTAGGCGGCGACGAGGTGGGGGACCCCCTGGAGCCGCGCGGAGGCGAGCGCGGGGTCGTCCTCGGGGTAGTGGGGACCCGTGAGCACCGCGCCCACCGGGTGTTCCCGGAGGATGCGGGGCACGGCCCCGGCGTGGTCGCGGTCGGGGTGGGTGAGGACGAGGAGGTCGAGGTCGTCTACCCCGAGCGCCCGGAGCGCCCGCAAGACCCGGCCCGCCGCCCACTCGGCTCCGGCGTCGAGGAGCACCTCGACCCCGCCCGGGGCCCGGATCAGGGTGGCGTGCCCCTCGCCGACGTCGAGCTGCCAGACCTCGAGCACCGGAAACGCCCGGGGGGAAAGGGCGGTGAGCACCGCGAGGAGGACGAGGAAGGCCGCTTGGGTCCGGGAAAGCTTCCCCCAAAGCCCGAGCAAGACGGCGAGGAGGGCGAGGTAGTAAAGCCAAAAGCCGCTTGCCGCAATCTCGCCCCAGGGGAGCGCCGGGGCGTTTGCGAAGGCCCCCGCCACCCAGAGGAGGGCGCGGCCGGTGAGCTCGAGCCCGGGGGCCAGGAACCCGAGCCCGAGGAGCTTTAAAAACCCAAGCGGCACGAAGATGGCCGCGAGGGGCAGCGCAAGGAGGTTCGCGAGCGGGCTCAAGAGCGATACCCGCCCGAAGGCGTCGAGGATCAGGGGAAGAACCGCGGCCTGCGCCGCCAAGGTGGCGAAAAGCCCGCCCAAAACCCAGCGCAGAGGCGCCGGAAACGGCTGGATCGCTCGGAAAAGGGGCGGCAAGAGGAGCCCGAGCCCCGCCACCGCCAGGTAGGAAAGCCGAAAACCGAGGTCGTAAAGCGCCCAGGGGGCGAGCACCAGCTGAACCGCGAGGGCGAGCGCCAGGGCGGCGAGGAGCCCGGGCTGCCCCCGCCCCCAAAAGAGCGCGAGCAACACCGCCCCGGCCATCAGCGCCGCCCGCAGAAGGCTCGGGCTCGGCCCGGCGAGGGCGAGGTAGCCGAGCACCACCAAGAGGGCGAGCGGGTAGCGGATCCGCCCCAAGGGATAGAGCAGGATCAAAAGGAAGCCAAGCAGGAAGCCAACGTGAAGGCCGGAGAGCGCGAGCAGGTGCCCAAGCCCCGCCCGGCGGAAGGCCTCGGCCTCGGCGAGCGCCGCCCGCTCGCCGAGCACCAGCGCCCGGGCCAGCCCGGCCACCGGCGGCGAGAGCCCGGCGGCAAGCCGGGCGCCGGCGGCCCTCCGGGGCCCCTCGGAGGGGCGCCAGGCGAGGAGCTTTGCGTCCTCGAGCACGGCCGTCACCCCCTTCCCCCGGAGCCAGCCGTCGAGGTCGAAGCCGCCCGGGTTCCGGGGACGGGCGGGACGCGCGATCCGGCCTTCGAGCCGTGCCCAACCGTCCCCGGGCCGGGGAAAGATCCGGGGGTAGATCGGCCCCTCCCGGGCATGGAGGATTCCCCGGGCCAGGGTCCCCTCGAGCACCGCCCTTTCGCCGAGCCGCCCCCTCCAGGGGTCGGGGTGAAGGAGGAGGGAGCCCAGGACGAGCAAAAGCCCAAGGGCTCCCGCCCCCCTTGCTCCGCGGGGTAAAAGCCCCGTTGCCGGCAGCAACAAAAACCCCCAGGGCAGCCCCACGAGGGCCCCGGCGAGCGCCCCCGCGGCGAGGGCGTAGACCGGGGTCATGGGGCGACCAGGGGCCGGAGGCGCGCAAGCGTCTTGGGGCCGATCCCCGGTACCCGGAGCAGGTCCTCGACCCGGAGGTAGGGGCGGTGCTCCACGATTCTGCGGGCAAGCTCAGGCCCTACACCAGGAAGGGCTTCGAGCTCGGCCAGGCTCGCCCGGTTCAGGGAGACGCGGGCCTCCCGGTAGGGCGAAACCTCGATCCGGGCGGGGGCGAAACGCACCGAAAGCCGGGGCCAGAGCGCGGCTGCCCCGGCCAGGAGGATGGCGATTAAAATCAGGAAAAAGAGGACGTCTTCGCCTAAAGGTCGGCGACCCGCCATTCCAAAAGCCCAAGCCCCAGCCCCCCGAGCAAAAGCCCCGCCACCCAGAGGGGATCGAGCCCGGGGGAGAGGTAGAGGGCGGCCCCGGTGAAGCCCCAGGTGAGGAGGGCGAGGAGCTTCAGGGGAAGGCGCAGAGGGTTCGTCCTCCGGGGCGCCGGTGCCTCGGCCGGCGCGGGCGTGGGCCCGGGAGGCACGGGCGCCTTCTCGGCCTCCTCTTCCTCCGGCACCACCGGGGGGCTTTCCTCGGGGGGAAGGGCTTCCAAGGTCTTTTCCTCGGCCTCCGGGCTGGGGGGACTTTCGGGCGCCGGCGGCGGTTCGGCCGGCTCCGTGGGGAATTCGCCCCTCCGGGCCCTCGTGACGTAGCCCTTCACGTTTTCGAAGAAGAGCTTCAGCTCGCCGAAGTCAAACCCCGCCACCGAGGCCTCGATGAAGGTGGTCTCCTTGCCGGCGATCCGAAGAATTCCCCCTTTGGCGCTGGCCACCCGGCGGATCTCGGCGAGCGGTGCCCGCTGGATCCCCTCGGGCCCGACGTAGATGAGCTCCCGGGGGGTGATGGCGAAAAGCCCCTCGCTTCCCTTGAGCTCGCTCAGGATCGGGTCCTGGGTCGCTTCCTTGAGCCGCGCTTCCAGGTTCATGGACCCATTGTACGCGAGGGCCGGGCTGGTATCGTGGGAAAGATGGAGGAACTCCGCTTTCGCCTCGTCACCGGCACCGACCCCGACCTCTTCGAGGAGCGCCTCAACCGGGCGGTCGCCGAGTTGCCCAAGGAGGCCGTCTTGGTGGACGTCAAGTTCAGCGCCGCCGGCGAGGGGAGCCACACCCTGCTGGCGGCCCTCGTCATCTATAAACTGGTCGAGCCGTGGAAGGACTAAAGCGCGTCCAACTCCTCGGCGCCCTGCCCGAGGACCTGCCCCCCTCGCCGGGGGCGGAGCTCGTCGTCTACCTCGCCGCCCGGCCGGGTTGGCGCTCGCTCGAGGAGCTCAGGCGGGTCATCCCGCCGCTTGCCGAGGCCATCGAGGCGGTGAACCGAAGCCCCTACGGCCCCCTGCTCGAGGCCCAGGGGACCGAGTTCCGCCTCCACGTGGAGAGCGACGTGGTGGACTACTGGCTGGAGGCCTACCGCGACCTCGACCGCCTGCGGGCGCTCTACGGCGAGCTCGCCCCCGGGCTCGAGAGCCCCCTTCCCGAGTTCCGCGCCTGGCTCGAGCGCGAGCGGGAGGAGATCCTCCGGGGCCTTTGGTCCACCGCGGTGGGCAGGGCGGGGATGCTCGCCGATGCCCACCGGGAGGACGAGGCGCTCAAGCTCCTCGCCGAGATGGAGGCTGCCTACCCCCTCGAGCCCCGCACCGCCCTCGACCTCGCCGACCTCTACTGGCGGCTTTTTCGCCCCGAGGCCACCGCCCGGGTGCTCGAGGGGGTGCTCGATCGCACCGAGCCCCGAACCCGGCCCCGGGCCGAGCTCAACCTAGGGGCGGCGCTCCTTCGCGCCGGAGAGGTGGAGGAAGGCCGGCGCTGGCTGGAAGGGCTCGTCGCCAGCGAGTACGACGAGCGCTACTGGGCGCTTTTGCACCTCGGCCAGCTCGAGGCCCTGACCGGCGAGCCCGCGCTCGCCGTCCAGCGGGCCCGCGAGGTGCGCGAGGTGGCGGAGCGAGCCGGGAGCTATGAGCTTTTGCTCATGGCCCTGCTCCTCGAGGGGGAGGCGCTTTTGCGCCTGGGAAAGGCCCGGGGGGCGGCCACCGGCCCGCTGCCGGCGGCGATGGGGCTTCAGGAGCTCGCCGGCCGACCTTTCAGCGCGGTAAGCCTCGCCCTCCTCGCCGAGGGCCAGGCGCTTTGGGGGAAGGGGAAGGCGCGGGCTTTGGAGCTCGCCGAGAAGGCCTACCGCCGGGCCGCCGAGGAGCGCGACCCCTACGCCGCGAGCCGGGCGCTTTTCGCCTGGGCGCTGGCGGCCGGGGACGAGGACAAGCTCGCCGCCGCCCGGCGGCAGGCCGAGGCTGCCGGCCACCGCCCCTGGCGGGATTTTCTCGCCCGGATCCGGCTAGAGGACCTGCGCGATGCGCGCGAGGGCTAGCCGGGCCGCGTCCTCGGGCAGGTCGCGGTGGGTGACGAAGCGGACCCGCTCGCCTCCCAAAGGCAGGGCCCTCACCCCCGCTTGCTCGAGCCGCTGGCAAAAGCGGGGGGCGTCGTTCGCCCGGAGGTAGACCATGTTGGTCTCGGGGGGCGGGTCCACCTCGAGCCCGAGCCGCTTTAGCCCCTCGGCGAGTTCCCGGGCCAGGGCGTGGTCGCGGGCCAGGGTTTCCTCCCAGTTCCAAAGCGCCACCCGCGCCGCCGCCGCCAGCACGCCGGCCTGGCGCATTCCGCCCCCCAGGACCTTGCGGTAGCGCCGGGCCTCGGCGGAAAGGGCCCGGGGCGTGAGCAGCGCGCTGCCTACCGGCGCCCCGAGCCCCTTCGAAAGCGAGACCATGACGGTGTCGAAGCCCCGGGCGAGGGTCGCCGGCTTTTCCGAAAGCGCCACCGCCGCGTTCCAGATCCGGGCGCCGTCGAGGTGGGCTTTCAGCCCCTTTTCCCGCGCGACCGAAAGCAGCCGGTCGGTGAGGTCGCGGTCGAGGACGGTGCCGCCCGCGAGGTTGTGGGTGTTCTCGAGCCAGAGCATCGCGGTGGGCGCCTGGTGCACCGAGGCGTGGACCGCCGCCGCCACCGCCTCGGGCTCGGGCCGGCCCGAGGGCGCGGGGAGGGACCGGACGAGCACGCCCGAGAGCATCGCGGGAGCCGCCAGCTCGAACTCGAAAACGTGGGCACCCTCGGGAGCGAGGACCTCGCTGGCCCGGGGGGCCAAAAGCAGCAGGGCGGTCTGATTCGCCATCGTCCCCGAGGGGAAGAAAAGCGCCGCCTCGAAGCCGAAAAGCTCGGCGAGCTCGGCCTCGAGCCGCTTGACCGTGGGGTCTTCGCCGTAGACGTCGTCCCCCACCTCGGCCTCGGCCATCGCCCGGCGCATCGCCGGGGTCGGCCGGGTCAGGGTATCGCTGCGAAAATCGAGAACCCTCACGGGCCCAGAATACGGACCGGGACGCCTGCCCTTGTACCCCCCGGGGCATGCCGGTAGAATACGCGTGCAGACGCGCGAGGAGGTGAAGCTTTATGAAGAGGATCGGCGCGCTTATTGCAGTTTTGTCCCTTACGCTAGGGGCTTCGCTGGGGCTTGCGGCGAAGCCGGTGGTGATTAAGTTCTCGTTCGTCACCACCCTGAACACCCCGAAGGGGAAGGCCGCCCAGGCGCTGAAGGCCTACATCGAGGAAAAGTCGGGCGGCACCATGAAGGTCGAGCTCTACCCCTCGAGCCAGCTCTACAAGGACAACGCCGAGGGGCTAAACGCGCTGATCTTCAACAACATCCAGCTGCTCGTCCCCTCCGCTACCAAGCTCAAGGGCTACAACCCCGCCTTCCAGTTCGTCGACATGCCCTACCTCTTCAAGGACACCGAGCACTTCAAACGCTTCACCCAGTCCGAGGCGGCGAAAAAGCTGCTCAATAGCCTGGACAAGGCGGGGCTCGTGGGGCTTGGCTTCTGGCCCAACGGATTCGTGCACTTCACCGCCAACAAGCCGCTCAGGAAGCCCGAGGACTTCAAGGGACTGAAGTTCCGCACCCAGACCTCGGGGGTGCTCGAGGCGATGATGAAGGCGCTCGGGGCCGCCGCCGTGCCGCTCGCCTTCTCCGAGGTCTACCAGGCGCTGCAGCAGGGCGTGGTGGACGGACAGGAGAACACCCTCTCGAACATCTACACCCAGCGCTACTACGAGGTGCAAAAGTACCTCTCCCTCACCCGCCACCACCGGCTCGACTACGTGGTCATCACCAACAAGATCTTCCTGAATAGCCTCACCGCGGAGCAGAAGCAGATCTTCCTCGAGGGCATCGCCCACGCCAACGAGGTTGCCTTCGCCGAGGCCGGGAAGCTGAACCAGGACGCCCTCAATAAGCTCCGTGGCCTGATGGAGGTGGTGGAGCTCACCGACGCCGAGCGCGAGGCGCTGGCCGAGGCGCTGAAACCGGTCTACGACCAGTACGGGGACAAGGTGGGCTGGGACCTCATCAACGCGATCAAGGCGCTCCGCTAGCCGCTCGCCGGCCCGGGGCCGGGGGCGGCGGGCCCCCGGCCCCGGCTTATCGGAGGGCAAGCATGGTCACGCTAAGCACGCTGCTATGGCAATCCGCGATCTTTGCCCTTTTGGTCTTCCTCCTCGCCGCCTATCTAGCGAAGCGCTCCGGGTTCCGCCGGCTTTTCTTTGTGCTCTCGGACGTACTCGCCGGGGTTTTCTTGAGCGCGGGCCTCGCCGTGGTGCTGATCAGCGTCTTCATGCGCTACGTGCTCAACAACCCTCCGGGCTGGGCCGACGAGTTCGCCCGCATCTTCGTGGCCTGGGGGGCGATGTTCGGCTTCACCGTGGCCCTCCGGGAGGGGCGGCACATCACCGTGGACATCCTCTTTAGCTTCCTGGGGCCGGCCGGGAAGCGGCGGCTCGACCTTCTGGCCCACGCCATCGGCCTGCTCTTTTCCGCCTTCATCGCCGTGGCCGGCTGGCACTACGTGATGTTTTTAAGGCAGCTTGGCCTTCGCTCGATCTATACCGACATCCCGGAGTGGATCCTGACCTTCATCCTGCCCCTTGGTTTCGCGCTTTTCGCCTTCCAGTTCGCCCTCGGCTTCCACGACCTCCGTGGGGGGCGGACCCGGGTCCACGAGGAGGTGAGCGGGGTATGAGCGTGGGCGTCTCGATGTTGGTGCTCTTCGGGCTCTTTGCGCTCTTTCTGCTGCTCCGCGTCCCCATCGGGGTCTCCCTCGCGCTCTCCTCGCTCATCGCCTTTGCGCTCGAGCCCGGCTTCAACGTGCTCCAGGTGCCCTCGCGGATGTTCGAGGGCATCAACTCCTTCGCCCTGCTCGCGATTCCCGGCTTCGTCTTCACCG
>JALSJG010000005.1 GCA_026989475.1 Thermaceae bacterium
TGCCGAGGAGAACCTCGGCCACTTTGGCCTTGCCTTCCGCGACTACCTGCACTTCACCAGCCCCATCCGGCGCTATCCCGACCTGGTGGTGCACCGGGTGGTGAAGGCGCTCATCCAGGGGCGGCTTTCGGAGGAAAAGCTCCTTCGCTGGCGCCGCAGTTTCCCCCAGATCGCCGAGCACGCCTCGGTCCGCGAGCGGCTCGCCGAGGCCGCCGAGCGCGACCTCTCCAAGTACCACCAGGCCCGCTGGGCCCGCGCCCACCTCGGGGAGGTCTTCGAGGGGACGGTGAGCGGGGTCCAGAGCTTTGGGGTCTTCGTGATGCTCGGTAACGGGGTCGAGGGGCTTTTACGAAAGGAAGCGCTCAAGGACGATGACTACGCCTACGACCCCGAAACCCTGAGTCTTTTGGGGGAGCGAACCGGCCGAAGGATTCGGCTGGGAGAACGTATCTGGGTCCAGATCGCCGGGGCCAGCCCGGCCCTCCGCCAGGTGGATCTGGTACCCGTCGAGGAGGTGAAGCCGTTGTCCGAAAAGAGAGGCGGCAAGAAGAAGCGCCGCGTCGTCGGCCCTCCCGAAGGGAAGGACCGGCGCGAACGCCCGGTGAAGCTCACCGTGAACCGGGTTTACTTCGGGGAGTGGCAAGGGGAAAAGAAGGAAGAAGGGGGCAAAAAGCGCCGCTAAGGGGGACACGGGTCCCCGGCTACGGGTGTCCAATGTGCCCTAGGGTGGCGCCCACTGCCCTTGGGTGGGTGTAGGGTAAGCCCGATGGCGCGGGCGGCTCCCGCGCGAAAGGAGGGAAGATGAGCGAGGTCCGGTTCCCTGGCATCCCCACCACCGGGGACGGGTCGGAGGCCGCGGTCTGGGTCGAGACCCACGTCTCCCAGGCGGGGATCGCCTATCCGATCACGCCCTCGACCAGCATGGGGTACGGCTTCCAGGTGGCGGTGGCGAACGGCCGCACCAACCTCTGGGGCGAGCCCCTGATGTTCCTCGAGCCCGAGAGCGAGCACTCGGCGGGCTCGGCAGCCGAGGGTTTCGCGGTGGCCGGCGGTCGGGTGAGCTCCTTTACCGCCAGCCAGGGCCTGGTCTTGCAAAAGGAGGTGCTCTACGTCATTAGCGGCAAGCGCCTGCCGATGGTCTTCCACATCGGAGCCCGGGCGCTTACCAGCCAGGCCTTGAACATCCACGCCGGACACGACGACGTGTACGCGGTCGCGGACACCGGGTGGGGGATTCTCTTCGCCGCCAATGCCCAGGAGGTCGCCGACATGGCGCTCATCGCCCGCCGCGCCAGCGAAGCCTCCTGGACGCCCTTTATGGTGGCGCAGGATGGCTTTTTGGGCACCCATACCGTGGAGAACTTCCGGCTTCCCGAGCCGGAGCTGATGAAGGAGTTCGTCGGCGATCCTAAGGAAAAGCTTGCGAGCCTCTTCGATCCCGCCCACCCGGTGATGAGCGGGGTGGTGGAGAACCAGGACTCGTACATGAAGGGCCGGATCGCTCAGCGGGCGTTTTATGCCCGGGTGGTGCCGGCGCTCGAGGAGGCGTTCGAGCTCTATTGCAAGCTCACCGGCCGCTGCTACGACTTCGTCGAGCCCTACCGGCTCGAGGACGCCGAGTACGCGGTGGTGGCCACCGGAAGCATGATCGGCACCATCCAGGCGGTCGTGGATTACCTGCGCGAGAAGGGCGAGAAGGTGGGGGCGCTCTACGTGCGTTCCTTCAGGCCCTTCCCCGGGGCGCGGATCGTGGACGCGCTCAAGCACACGAAGGCCTTCGCGGTGCTCGAGCGCACCGACGAGCCCCTTGCGGAGTCGAACCCGATGCTCCGGGAGATCAAGGCGGCCTTCGCCGACGCCACCGACGGCTACCCTGGCTTCCCCGAGCTCAAGGTGGACCGGCTGCCCACCTTCTACGGCGGCGCCGCCGGGCTCGGCGGTCGTGACGTGCGCCCCGCCGACGTGATCGCCACCTTCGAGCATATGATCGAGGGGAATAAGGACCGGCGCTACTTCGTCCTCAACATCAAGCACCCGCTCGCGCTCGAGCCCAAGGAGGACCCCGACATCACCGAGCCCGGTACCTTCCGGCTCCGCGGCTACTCGGTGGGCGGCTACGGCTCGGTGACCACCAACAAGGTGATCGCGAGCGTCACCGCCGATCTCTTCGGCCTTTACGTCCAGGCTTTCCCCAAGTACGGCTCGGAGAAGAAGGGGCTCCCCACCAACTACTACCTCTGGGTCGCCGAGAAGCCGATCCGGGTGCGGGCCGAGCTCCGCTACGTTGAGATGGTGGCGATCAACGACCCGCGGGCGCTTCAGTACACCAACCCGCTCGTGGGCCTGGCCGAGGGCGGGGCGATCTGGCTTCAGTCCAGGCAGACCGACCCCGAGGCGATCTGGGCCTCGGTGCCCAAGCACGCCCGCGAGCTCATCCGCGAGCACGGGTACCGGCTCTACGCCATCGACACCATCAAGATCGCCCAGGAGGTGGCGACCCGGCCGGATCTCGTGCAGCGGATGCAGGGCATCGTCCTGCTCGGCTCCTACCTCAAGATCGCGCCCTTCTTCGAGCGGGCGAAGATCAGCGAGGAAGAGCTTTGGGCGCGGATCGAGAAGGTGATCCGCAAGTACTTCGGTAAGCGCGGCGAGCAGGTGGTGCGGGACAACATGACCGCGATCCGGCGCGGCTACTCCGAGCTCATCGAGGTGCCCGCCGAGGTCCTCGCCCGCGAACCCAGGGAGGTGGTGGCATGAAGACCGCCAAGTTTGAAGCCGGCGAGCTCGAGCTCGAGCTCGAGCTCCTGCCGGAACCCGAGCCTCTCGACATCGACCGCTACAACGAGGAGTTCAAGGCGGTCGTCGACGCTTACAACCAGGGGGTAGCCGATACCGAGCTGCCCGCCGACCTCGGGGTCGCCCGCAGCCTCATCGCTCCTGGAACCGGGGTTTACCGCGACTTTTCCTACATCGCACCGGAGATCCCCGAGTACTACTCGGATAAGTGCACGGGTTGCATGGAGTGCGTCACCGAGTGCCCGGACACCGCGATCCTGGCGAAGGTGATCCCGGAAAGCCAGCTGGAAGCGGAGCTACAAAAGATCGACGACCCCGAGACCCGGGAGCGGATGCGGGCCCACTTCGCCAAAACCCGCAAGTTCTACGACCTGCCCCAGAAGAAGGGGAACGAGCCCGGCTACTTCGCGATCTTCGTCGACCCCACCAAGTGCAAGGGCTGCGGCGAGTGCGTCGAGGTGTGTGACGACGACGCGCTCGCGATGATCGAGAAGACCGAGCGTACCGTTCCCGAGTACAAGGAGGCGTTCGCCTTCTTCGAATCGCTCCCCAACACCCCGAGGGTCTACATCAACGAGCGCACCCCCATCGACATCATGCTCGACTTCGACACCCACCTATACGTAGGTGGGGCGGGGAGCTGCGCGGGTTGCGGTGAGGCCACCGCGCTCCGCGTGTTGGCGGCGGCGAACGCCTTTTACTACGGCAAGGACTGGGGCATCGTAGCGGCCACCGGGTGCAACACCGTCTACTCCTCGACCTACCCCTACAATCCTTTCGTCGTCCCCTGGACCAACTCCCTCTTCGAAAACGCCGCCACCGACGCGATGGGGATCCGCATGCGCTGGGACCAGATGGGCTGGAAGGACAAGAAGCTCTGGGTCGTGGGGGGCGACGGGGCGATGTTCGACATCGGATTCCAATCGCTTTCCCGCATGCTCTCCTCCGGAATGGACATCAACGTACTGGTTCTCGACACGCAGGTCTACTCCAACACCGGTGGCCAGGCTTCGACCGCGACCTACCTGGGCCAGGAGACCAAGATGAGCGCCTTCGGCAAGGTGCTCAAAGGGAAGACCGAGCATCGCAAGGAGATCGGCGAGATCCTGATGATGCACCCCGACGTCTTCGTGGCCCAGACCACCGCCGCCCACTTCAACCACTTCTACAAGGCGATCTTCGCCGCCAACGAGTACGAGGGCCCCTCGGTGGTGATCGTCTACACCACCTGCCAGCCCGAGCACGGCGTCGCCGACAACATGTCGGCCCATCAGGCGAAGCTCGCGGTGCTCTCCCGGACCTTCCCGGTCTTTATCTACGACCCCAGGAAGGGCGAGCGCATCTCCGAGCGGCTCGACCTCAAGGGGAACCCGGCGATCTACGACGACTGGTACATCGACCCCAAGACCAAGAAACCCTTCACCTTCATCGACTTCGCCCGCACCGAGGGCCGCTTCGCCAAGCACTTCGACAAGGACGGGAACCCCGATGAGGTGCTTCTCGCGGCCAACGAGGAGCGGCTCAAGAACTGGCGCAGGCTTCAGGAGCTCGCGGGGATCCTCGACAAGAAGAAAAAGACGGCTTGAAGGCGGTGTGCTTGAGGGGCCGGGCAAGCGCCCGGCCCCTCCTTTTACCTCGAAGGGTGTGTGGGGAACGGGCTAGCCTCGAACGATCCTGGCCACCCGGCCGGGCCTTCCCAGGGGGAAGAGGTGAACCCCGGCAGCGGCGCCCTCCTTGAGCTCGCAGAGCGTTCTTCTTGCCCAGGCAAAACCCGCCTCCTTGCCCTCTCGGCGCAGGGCTTCGGTGAGCGCTTCGGGCACCTTTGCCCAGGCGGAGACCCGCTCCGCCATACCGACGCTGACAAGCGGAAGGATGCCGTAGAGGACCGGCACCGGGGGATCTTTGCCCAGGGCCTTTAAGAAGGCCTCCACTTCGCCCAAGGAAAAAACCGGCTGGGTTTGAAAGAACCCGGCCCCGGCCTCGACCTTGGCCCAGAACTTCTCGGCCTCGAGGGTGAGGTCCTTCGCCCCCGGGTTCGCCGCCGCCCCCAAAAAGAGCGCGGTCTTCCCCTCGAGCTCGCCCCCCGCCCAGTTCCGGCCTTGGTTTAGCCCCTCGGCGAGCCGGATCAGCTCCACCGCGCCCACCTCGTAGACGGGCTTTGCGAAGGGGTGATCGCCGCGCTCAGGGGGGTCGCCGCCTAAGAGGAGCACGTTCTTCACCCCGATCGCGCTCGCGCCCAGAAGCTCGGCCTGGAGGGCGAGGGTGTTGCGGTCGCGGGCGGTGAGGTGGGGGATCGCCTCGACGCCGGTTTGCTCTTCCACCAGCCGGGCGATGATGAAGGGGCTCATGCGAAGGTTCGCCATCGGCGCGTCGGAAAGGTTCACCGCGTCCACGAAAGGCGCGACCTCCCGAACCTCGGCGAGGGTGCGCGCGATCGCGGTGCCCCGGGGTGGGTCCACCTCGGCGGTGATCACGAAGCGGCCGGCGGCAAGCTTTTCTTTAAGCGTCAACGCCCCCTCCTCGGCCGGTTCCGTTCGGCGGAGTCAAGCAGGATCGTCACCGGACCATCGTTTAAAAGCTCAACTTCCATCATCGCCCCGAAGACCCCGCTCTCCACGTGGAGCCCTTCCTTTAAAAGGAGCTCGACGTAGAGCTCGTAAAGCTTTCGGCCGAGGGTGGGGTCGGCGGCCTCGGTGAAGGAGGGGCGGTTGCCCTTCCGGGTCTCGGCGTAGAGGGTGAACTGGCTCACCGCCAGCACCTCGCCCCCTACCTCCTTAACCGAGCGATTCATCTTACCGGACTCGTCGGCGAAGATGCGGAGGTTCGCGGTTTTCTTCGCGAGATAGGCGGCGTCCTCCGGGGTGTCGCCCCGCCGCACGCCCACCAGGACGACGAGGCCCGGGCCGATCTCGCCGACGATCGCGCCCCCGACCCGAACCCGGCCCCACCTGGCCCGCTGCAGCACGGCACGCATGGCTCGTATTCTAGGCGTCCTCGGGGGCGTGGATGCGGTCGATCGAACCGGGACGCCCGCGGGCGGCAACGGGGGCGAAGCGAATCGAAGGACCGTTTTTTTCCGCGATCAAGCCGAGCTCGCCGAGGAAGCGAGCAGCGAACTGGGCGCTCGCGTGGGTGCCGGCGAGGCGGCTTGGAGCGAGTGCCGCTCCCCGGTGGTGCTCCGCCTGCTGCCCGAGGGGTGAGGCGTAAGCCCCGGGCGCTGCGTGGAACGGAGATCCTCCGCCGGCGACCTCGGTGGGGTGCGCTTCGAGGTCTTCGTCAAGGCGCTGCTTCCCGACCCGTCCCGGGCGGGGACGGGGTGTACGCCGGGAGCGGGGCCGGCCCTCAAACCCCGGCGTCGAAGGCGAAGAACCCGTAGGTTCCGGGTCCCACGTGGCTGCTGATCACCGCCCCAAGCTCGCCGGTGTAGAGCTCCTTGGGGGAGAGTCCGAGCTCGTGGACCCTGGCCTTCAAGGGCTCGACCGCGTCGGCGTCGGCGGCGAAAAGATAGGCGATCCGGGGGTCTTTCTTCCCCTGGGCCCATTCGGCGAGGGCCTTGGTCATCTCGGCGAGCGCCTTTTTCTCCCCGCGGGCCTTGCCGGCGGGCTCGACCCGACCGTCTTTCAGGGTGAGGATCGGCTTGATCTTGAGCAGGGTGCCGAGCAGCGCCTGGGCGCCCCCGATCCGACCGTTCTTCTTCAAGAACTCGAGGCTCGCCACGGTGAATCGGAGGATTGAACCGTCGCGGGCGCGCCGGAGCTTTTCCAGTACCGCTTCCAGCCCCAGCCCCTGGTCGAGCAGTTCCCGTGCAAAGAGCACGAGGGTGCCGACTCCCGCTGAGGCCTGGAGGGTGTCGAAGACCTCGACCTTCCCGGGGAAGGACTCGGCGGCCATGCGGGCGGACTGCACCGTGCCCGAGAGTTTGGACGAGATGTGGATCGAGAGGACCTTGTCGGCCTCCTCGAGGGCCTCGGCGTAGGCAGCCTTGAAGTCTTCCGGCGTGGGCTGACTGGTGGTGGGGGGGTCGGTCCCCTGCTTCATCGCCTCGATGACCTGGCCGGCGGTGATCTCGACCCCATCCCTGTAAGTGTTACCGCCGAGGTGGACGTAGAGGGGCACCACCCGTGCCCGGGCCCTTTCCGCCTGCTCCGGGGGCAGGTCGGCGGTGGAGTCGGTGACCAGCGCAATCCTCATCCCGGATACCTTAGCACGGCATGAACGGGTGTTGGAAGCTGGGCAGGGTGGTATCGTTTTCCGCGATGTGGCGCGTCCTCGTTACCGACGAGATGAAGCTGGGGCAAACCGAGGGACTGCCGGCAGCGGTCGACTACCGGCCGGGGATGCCGCGCGAGGAGATCCTCGAAGCGATCGGTGGCTACGACGCCCT
>JALSJG010000006.1 GCA_026989475.1 Thermaceae bacterium
CCTCCTCCATAAGCTCTCGGCGCGCGGCCTCGAGAGGGGACTCGCCGGGCTCGATCAGGCCGGCGGGGAGCTCGAGGGTGGTGCGGCGGATCGCCGGGCGGTGCTGCTCGACCATCAGTACCCGGCCATCTCGCACCGCGAGAACCGCGACCGCGTCCTTGTGCTCGACGATCTCCCAGCGCCCGTCCTCGAGCACGAGCGAGAGGATCTTCCCCCGGTAGATGACGCGACGCTCCGCCAAGCCGAACCTAAGTATAGGCTGTGGCTGTGCTGATCCTTGGCGAGGTCTTTGGCTACGGGAAGGAGTTCGGCGTCTACTTCGAGGGAAACCGAATCCGAGAGGTGGGTCCGGCGGGGGACCTCCTCGCCCGCTATCCCACCGCCCGGCGGCTTCGGGTGGAGCGGATCACCCCGGGGATCGCCGACGCCCACGCCCATCCGCTCTTTTACGGCGCCGAAAAAAAGCGGCTTTCGCTCGCCGGGCTCACCGACCCCCGGGAGGTCGCGGCCCGGGTCGCCGCCTACCCCGAGCCGGGATGGGTCATGGGGGGCGGGTTCCTCTTCGACCGGTGCCCGGACCGGGCGCTCCTCGACGCCGCCGGGCGCGGGCGGCCGGTCTATCTGAAAAGCCGCGACCTCCACGCCGCTTGGGCGAACGAGGCCGCCCTAAAGGCCGCCGGGCTTTCCCCGGAAGACCCCTGGGTGGACTGGGAGGCCGGCTGGGTGGTGGAGAGGGCCCTCGCCCGGCTCGAGGCGGTGGCACCGAGACCGGGTTCCGAGGATCTTTGGCGGGGGCTTTGGGCGTTCGCCCGCCGGGGCTACACTGCGGTCCACGCCCTTGCCTACGAGCCGCCGGAGGCGCTTTCCTGGGCGGAGGCGCGGGCGGGGGAGCTCCCGGTGCGGCTCTGGTGGGCGCTTCCCCGGGGGAGCTGGCGCGGGGTCCGCCCGGGCTGGCGGGGGGAGCGGCTCTTCGTCGGCGGGGTCAAGTTCTTCGCCGACGGCGCCCTCGGGCCCGCCACCGCCTGGATGCACACACCCTACCAAGGGGGAGGAAAGGGAACGCCGGTAGACCCGCTCGAGGAGATTGAGGCGGAAGGCCGGGAGGCGCTGGCGGCGGGGTTCACCCTGGCCGTGCACGCGATCGGGACCCGGGCGGTGGCGGGTGTGCTTTCGCTTTTCAAAAGGCTTCCCCGCCTCCCCGGGAGGCCGCTTCGGATCGAGCATCTCCAGCACCTCCGGGACGAGGACGCCCTGCTCCTTTCCCAGGAAGGGGTGGTGGCCTCGATGCAGCCGGTACACCTCGCGGAGGACGCCGAGCTCGTACGTAGACGGCTGCCTGGCCGGGAGCACGAGGCTTTTCGCTTCGCCACCGTGGCCCGGTACCTTCCCCTCGCCTTTGGCTCCGATGCCCCGGTCGCCGAACCGGACCTTATCGCGTCCTTGCGGGAAGCGACCCGCCACCGGCTTTCCCCGGAGGAGTCCCTGGGGTTTGAAGCCGCCCTGCTCGCCCACACTCGGGGCGCGGCGCTCGCCGCGGGCTGGGAGGACTACGGGCGGATCGCGCCGGGGGCTTGGGCCGACCTCGGATTCTTCGAGGATGGGCGGCTCGTTGCTCGGGTCTTCGACGGGGTCCTCGAGGATGTCGAAGCTTGAGGGGCTAAAAGCGCGGGCGAGGGCGCTCGGCCTGTGGGCCGAGGCGGCGCCTCTCGCGGTGGGGGAGACCGAGCGCGCGCGGTTTTCCGCCTGGCTCGCCGCCGGCCGCCACGCGGGGATGGCTTACCTCGTGCGAACGAAAGAGGCGCGCCTTCACCCCGAGCGGGCCTTTCCCTGGGCGAAGAGCGTCCTGGTGCTGGCCGCGCCCTACGCTTTTCCGGAGATGCCGCTCCCGAAAGGAGGCCTCCGGGTGGGGCGGGTCGCCCGCTACGCCTGGACCCGGGACTATCACCGCGCCCTCGAGGCGGTGCTCGCGGAGCTCGAGCACACCGCCCGGAACCTCGGCCTCCGGGTGAAGGGTTACGTGGACCACGGGCCCCTCCTCGAGGGCTCCCTGGCCGCCGCCGCGGGGCTCGGCTGGATCGGGAAGAACACGTTGGTGCTGAGGGAGGGTTTTGGCAGCTACCTGCTCCTTGCCGTCCTCCTCACCGACGCCGAGGCCGAACCGGGGGCTCCCGCGCCCCCGCGCTGCGGCACCTGCACCCGCTGCCTGGCCGCCTGCCCCACCGGCGCCCTGGATGCAGAGGGCCTCGACGCGAACCGCTGCATCAGCTACTGGACGATCGAGACCCGGACCCCGATTCCCCTCTCGCTCTGGGAGGCCTTCGGCGGCTGGCTTTTTGGTTGCGACGACTGCCAGATCGCCTGCCCCTGGAACCGCTTCGCGGGCGATGGGGGCTATTGGCGGGGTTTTTCCCCCGAGCCCGAGCTCGCCCACCCTGACCTTTGGGACTTCCTCCGGCTTTCGAACCGGGCTTTTTCCCAAAAGTACGGCGACACCGCCTTCGCCCGGCCGGGCCGGGCGGGGATGGCGCGCAACGCGATCCGGCTCCTTTGGGCTTTGGGGCACGGGGCGTTCGAGGCCTACCTTGAGGCCGCCGCCCGTGACCCGAGCCCCACCGTGCGCAAGGCGGCGGCGCAAGGGTTTTTCCGTCTCGAAAAACCGCGGCTGCTCGACGACCCCGACCCCGAAGTCCGGGCCTTTGCCCGCGCTCTTTGGAGCTAGTCTTCGGGGCCTTGAGGCTGTCCGGTACGTACGATCCGAGCGATCCGTTCCGGGAGCCCCCATGCCTGGATGTCGAAGGCGGTCTGGGCGTAGTCGTAGGGAATCTTGTAGAACCGGCTCTTCACGCCTTCCGGGCTTACCGTGAGTACGGCGAGGTCGGCTCCCGGCTCCCCGCCCAGGGGGAGTCCTACCGAGCCCGGATCCAGGAGGTAGCCCCTTGATAGGGAACGAAAGATCGGGACGTGGCTCCCCCCGGTGAGAATCAAACTCGCCCGCAACGAGTCGAGCAGGGGTGCGAGGGCGGCTTCGCCTTCGAATAGGGGGAAACGCGCCTCGGGGTCGTCGGGCCTGCCGTGGAATCCCTTGGCCCGTCCGAAAGGGGTTTGCAGTTTCAGTAGGGGGGGGAGGGAGCGGAGGAAGGCTTTTTCCTCGTCCCCGAGCTGTTCCCGGGTCCAGGACAGGGCGGCCTCGGTCTCCGGGCTCTTTTTGGGGCCGGGAACGGGGAAGATGACCCGAACGTCGGTCCCGCCTAGGGCACAGGGGATCTTACTCTCCCGCAACAGGGCGATCACCTCGCGGGGGTGAGGGCCATAACCCACCACGTCCCCCAGGCAAAGGACATGGTCCAGGGCTAAACCTCTGACGAACTCGAGTACCGCCTCGAGCGCGGGTAAGTTGGCGTGGACATCGGAAAAAACCGCGATGCGCACCACTCCTATTCTATCCCCCGGCCTGCCCATTCTCATGTGCAATTCCGCTAGCAAGGGACCGTGCCCGCCCTCCTTGGCGCCCTGCTTGCCCTCGCGCTTCCCCCCTTTCCCTTAGGCTTTCTGCTCCCTTTCCTCCTGGCCCCGGCCCTCGCAGGACGGGACTTTCGCTACGGCTTTTCCCTTGGCCTTGGGTTTTGGGGGCTGCACCTCGCCTGGCTTCCGGTGAGCTTCCTCGACCGCTTCGGGCCCTTCGGGCTGCTCCCCGGGGTTTTGCTGATCACGATTCTAGCCGCGTTCTACGGTGTGCTCTTTTCCCTGGCCGGGGGACGACCCCTTTTTCTTGCCGGTGCCTGGGTTCTGCTTGAGCTGCTGCTTGCCTACCTGCCCTGGCCCTTTCCTTGGGGTTACCTCGGGTACGCCGCGGTGGGAGGGGGGGGTCGGATCCTCGCAGCCTGGGTCGGGGTGAACGGGCTCAGCCTGCTCGCGCTCCTTTTGGCCCTTGCCGTTCGGCGGGGGCGCTACGTTGCCGGGCTCCTTTGGGCTTTGCTTTGGTTCCTGCCGCTCCCAAGTCCGGCTCCCGAGGGCACGGCGCTCCTTGTCCAGGCGGCGATCGATCCCCTGGAAAAGAGCCAGGGTGCGGACGCGTCCGCCCGCTACCTCCGCCTGACCGAGGAGGGTCTCGCCGAACATCCCGGGGCCCGCCTGGTGGTCTGGCCCGAGACCGCGGTCCCCCGCCTGCCCCGGGCCACGGCGGCGGTGCTCGGCGACAGGACCCTGATCTACGGCACCTGGGGCCCCGGTCCCCGGAACGAGGTGCGGCTTTTTGCGGACGGGCGGGACCGGGCGGTCTACGCCAAGCGAAGACTCGTCCCTTTTGGCGAGTACTTCCCCGGTCGGGTCTGGCTCGGGCCTCTTTACGAGGCGGTGTTCGCTCAGCTCGGGCTTTCGGGATTGGTGGACCTCGTACCCGGGGACCGGGTTGAACGCCTCGGTCCCTTCGCCGCCTTCGTGTGTTTCGAAGCCGATTTTCCCGGGGAGGTACGTCGGCTCGCGAAGGGTGCGCGGCTTCTCGTCAACGTTTCTAACGACGGGTGGTTTGGGAGGGGGTATGGCCGTCGACAGCACCTAATGATGAGCCGGATGCGGGCGGTGGAGAACGGGCTCTGGCTCCTTCGGGCGGCGAACGACGGGATCAGCGCGAGCGTGGACCCCTACGGGAACGTGCGGGCCCGTACCCCGGAGGGAGTGCCGGCGGTGCTCGCCGCTCCCTACGCGCTCGGGGAAGGGGGAAGGACGCTCTTTGCCCGAGCCGGGGAGCTCCCGGTGCTCGGCGCCGCCTACCTGCTCACGATCCTGGGCCTTCTAGGAAGCGGCGCCAAAACTGTGCCACCACATCGGGGTCGAGCCGGGCCCGGCGGTTCGTCGGAGGCAGCGGCTCGTCGTAGAAGAATCGCGGCAAGGGCTCGACCTCAGGCAAGCCGGCGGCGCGGTTGAAGGCGAGCTCGAGCCGGAGCACCGCCCGCCCGAGCTCGGAGAAGTAGTGCTCGGGCAGGCGCACGTCGTGGCGGTCGGCGATCGCCTCGGCCACCAGGGGGATGGCATCCTCGGCGATCGCCGAGGACATGTAGCAAAGCCCAAGGGCATCGAGGGCGGCGCTTTTCACCTGGTAGTCGAAGGAGAGCTTCATCACCTCCTCAAGACTCATCTCGAAGGTCTCGACCCGGGCGGGGTTGCCGGTGGTGTGGTCGGCCCCCTGCTGGCTGGTCATGTAGGTGACGCCGGTGCCCTCGACCACCCGGGGGTCGTAGGCGCTGATCGCCTGCTTGCGGACGGTGGGAACGCGGCCATGGCCGAGCGCCTTGCCCAGCCGGTAGGCGCCCTGGGCGAAGCGCTTGCCCTCCGGGGTTCCCCGCCTGAGTTCCTCGGTTACGCCGAGCATCCACTCGAGGTCGCCCCACTCGGCGAGGCCCGCGTCCATCGCCACGCCAAAGGTGGCCCCGAGCTCGATCGTGTCCACCCCGAGGTCGTTGGCCTCGCGGTTGACGCGGGCGATGGCATCGAGCTCACCGAGCCCGCAGTTCGAGCCCACCAGCCCGATCGTCTCGTATTCCAGGGGGCTTACGAGCAAGCTTCCCTCGGCGTCGGGGTAGCGGTTCGAGCAGCGGATGATGCATCCGGGCATGCAGGCGTGGGTGGGGGTGCCTTGTCCATTCCGCTTAAGGATCAACTCCCGGAGTGCCTCCCCGCCGATCGGGATCGGGCCGTCGGTGAACCGCCCGGCTCGGAAATTCCTTACCGGGAGCCCGCCCGCTACGTTTTGATAGTCGGCCATGCCGGCGGTGCCGATCTTCGGGTAGTACTCGCCGGTCACGGGATTTTCCCGGAGCATCCTGCCGTAGGTTTTGAGCTCGTCGAAAAACTTCTTTTTTTCGCGCGGAGGCGTGCCTGGGTTTTCGATCACGATCGCTTTTACCCGTTTTGCCCCCATCACCGCTCCGAGGCCGCCACGGCCGGCGATACGGCCGGGAAGACCTTCGGTGTCGGTGATGCTGATGCCGGCAAGGAGTCCCTGGTATTCCCCGACCGGCCCGATCGCCGCCACCGCCGCTTTGGGATAGCGGCGGCGCAGCTCGGCGACGGTGGCGTAGGTTCCCTGGCCCAGAAACTCGCGGCCGTCCAGGAAGCGGACGCCTTCTTTTCCGAAAACGAGGACCACCCAGTCGGGGGCCCGGCCGAGTAGGGTGAAGCCGGCGATCCCCCACTGCCCCATGGCGAAGGCCAGGGTTCCCCCTGCGTTGGACTCCTTGACGCCGCCGGTTAAGGGGCTCTTCGCCCCTACCGAGAGCCGGTTGGCGTTGGAAAAGGTGGTTCCTGCCAGGGGTCCGGCGACGAAGACCAGGGGGTTTTCCTCGCCGAGAGGGTCCGCCCGGCAGGCCTTGAGGTCCAGGAGTGTCCTTGCGGTCCGGTAACGCCCGGCTCGCCAGACCTCCTCTTTCGGCCAGTGCCGTTCCTCAACGCGCCGGTCCGGCAAGTAGATCTCCAACCACCGGAGCATAGCCCCATTGTAGACTCGGCCCGTGCACCACATCGTGACCGCGGATGGGAGCCCCACCCTGATCTCCGAGCGTTACCGCGAGGCCTACCACCCACGGGAGGGTGCCCGGGCGCAGGCCGAGGCGCTCTTCGTGCGGCTCGCCGAGGTCGCCGGTCGGGACGAGGTTCGGATCGTTGAGGTGGGTTTTGGCCTCGGGCTCAACTTTCTCGCAAGCCTCGAGGCGGTCCGTTCCCGGGGCGGGGTGCTCTTTTTCATCGGGCTCGAGCCGGAGCCGGTGCCAACGCAGGTTCTCGCCGGGGTGCTCGGGCGCTGCCGGCTCGCGCCCGACGTGCACGAGCTTCTCCTTGCCGCCTGGGAGCGGGGGCGGGACTTCGTGGTGGGGGACGAGGGGTTTTTGCTCGAGCTCCGCTTTGCCCCCATCGAGGGCGCGCGGCTGCCCCCGAACTGGGCCGACGCGGTTTACTACGACCCCTTCAGCCCCCGCGCGAACCCCGCCGCCTGGTCGCTTGCGAACCTCGCCCGGGCCGAAGGCGGCCTTCGCCCCGGCGGGGTCCTCGTGAGTTACGCGGTCGCCGGCTGGGTGCGAAGAAACCTCGAGGCGCTTGGTTTTTCCGTCGAGCGGGTACCGGGGGCGCTCGGCAAGCGGGAGTGGCT
>JALSJG010000007.1 GCA_026989475.1 Thermaceae bacterium
GAGCGGGTCTTCGACGAGTTTAAGAAGATTCTGCAAAGCTCCCACGCGGCGTTTGGGGTACAAAAGCTCCACGAATCGGGCCTGCTCGCCGCGTATCTCCCAGAGCTCGCGAACGCCAAAGACGTGCTCCAGGGGGGCTACCACCACGCCGACGTCTTTGGCCACACCCTCGAGGCCCTCGCCTACCTGACGGAGGCCTTTCCCCAAAGCTCCCTCTCGCTGAGGCTCGCGGTGCTCTTACACGACCTGGCGAAACCCCTGGTGCGCCAGTGGGACGAAAACCGGGACTACTGGCGGTTTTTCTACCACGACGAGGACGGGGCCTGGCTCGCCCGGGCGGTGCTTAGAAGGCTCCGGGCGGGAAAAGCACTCGAGGAACGGGTCTTCGCCCTGATCCGCCACCACATGAAGACGCCCCCCGAGGGCGAGCGGGCGCTTCGCCGCTGGGTCTACCGCTACCGCGGGCTCCTCCCGGACCTCCTCCTGCTCCAGATCGCCGACCGGGCGGCAAGCCGGGGCCCCCGCGCAAACCCAGAAGAGGTGCACCGGTTTAAGCGAACCCTGCACCGCGTGGAGCAAATCCTGAAGACGCTCCCCGAAAAACCCCTCCTTTCCGGCCAGGAGATCATCGCGCTGCTCGGGATCGAGCCCGGGCCGAGGGTGGGCGAGGCCCAGCGGGCGCTTCTCCTCGCCCAGGCCGAGGGGCGGGTACGCTCACACGAAGAGGCTAAGATTTTCCTATTATGGTGGCATGAAGCCAAAGCTCAGGACGCTTGACATCCAACCCACCCCCGAGGGCTACCTCCTCCGCGACCCCTACGGCGTAAGCCAAGAGGTGCTGGTGCTCTCGCCCGAGGCGATGTACCTGGCAAGCCTGATGGACGGCACCCGGACCCTCGAGGAGATCCAGGCAGAAATCCTCAAGGGCTCGGGGAGCGTGGTCCCCAGGGAAAAGCTCGAGGAACTCCAAAACGCCCTGGAAAAGGCGGGCTTTTTGGAGACCGAGGAGATCCTAGGAAAAATCGCCGAGGCCGAACGCGCCTTCCTTTCGAAACCCCGCCCCATGGCCCTCGCCCAAGCCAGCTACCCCGGGACCCAGGAAGGCTTCGAGGCTTTTTTGAACGGGATGCTCGCCTTCGCTCCCGAGGTGGAGGAAAGGCCCCTCCAAGCCCTTTTGATGCCCCACCTCGAGCTCAGGCGGGTCCCCGAGGCCTACGGCGCCGCCTACCGGGCGATGCAAAAAACCCCGGCCCCCGAGCGGGTCCTGATCCTCGGGGTGGCCCACCGCCCGATCCGGGGGCCGGCGGCGGCGCTTCCGCTTTCGATCGAGACCCCCCACGGCGTGCTCGAGGCCGACCTCGAGGCCTTGCAGGCGCTCGATGCCCTGGTGGGCTTCGAGCTCTTCCGCGAGCCGCTCGCCTTCAAGGAGGAGCACTCGATCGAGTTCCCGGCGATCTTCGTAAAAGCCGCCTGGCCGAGCGCCGAGGTACTGCCCCTGATCGTCGCAAGCGAGGACGAAGCCGCCCTCAAAGAGCTCGCGGAGGCCCTCCGGCTCCTGGCCAAGGAGCGGCCCTTCTTCCCCTTGCTCGCGGTCGACCTCTCCCACGTCGGCGGCCGCTTCGGCCACGGGCCGATCGGCCCCGAGCTCAAGAAAAAAGCCGAACGCACCGACCGAAGCTACCTCGACCTCCTCGCCCGGCGTCGGTTCGAGGAAGCCTTCCAGTTCCTGAGCGACCGCGAGAACGACACCTATATCGACGCCCTCGGGGCCGCCCAAGCGGCGAGCCGGGTGATCGTGGGCGAGGGTCGGGTACTCGCCTACCAACTCTCCCCCGAGCTCGAAACCCTCTCCGCCGTGGGGGCGGGGGCGGTGGGATGGTACTAGAGGGCTTGTAGCTTATGGCTCGTGGAAAATTTTCCACGGGCCACGGAGCCTCATCGCACCCTCGCCCCCGCCTTCACCTCGCCCGAAGGGGCAAGGAGGGCAAGGCGGCCCTCGTCGTCCTCGGCGGCGAGGATCATGCCCTCGGAGACGATGCCCCGGAGCTTCCGGGGCTTTAGGTTCGCGAGCAGCACCACCTTTTTACCCACGAGATCCTCGGGCCGGTAGTACTCGGCGAGGCCACCGACCACGGTACGCTCCTCGTCGCCAAGGCGAAGTTTTAAAACCAAGAGCCGGTCGGCGTTCGGGTGCTTTTCGGCAGCGACGACCTCGGCGATCCTGAGGTCGAGCTTGGCGAAGTCCTCGTACGCGATCGAGTCAACACGTTCCTTTTCCACGGAGGGTTCCTCCTTCGCCCGCTCTTCGATCTTGGGAAAGAGGACCGGCGCCTCCTTGGGCAGCTCGGCGCCCGCCAGGGTGCCAAAGCGCTCGGCCTCGGCCAGGGTGGTCTTCGGGAGACCGAGGGCGGCCCGGAGTTCGCCCATCTTTCCCGGCATCACGGGCTCAAAAAGGGCGCTCGCCACCCGAAGGCCCTCGACGAGCTCGTAAAGCACCCGGGAAAGCCGATTGCTTTCGCCTTTCTTCGCAAGCTCCCAGGGCTTTTCCTCGTTGACGTAGCGGTTCAGCCGCCGCACCCACTCGATCGCGACCTCAAGCGCCTGGTGGAAGCGGAGCCCGCGGGCAAGCTCGCGGTAGCGGCCCACCGCCTCCCTCGCCTCCTTGGAAAGCGGCCCTTCCTCTACGCCCTCGGGCCGCTCGACCCGGCCGCCCGCGTACTTCAAGACCATCGCCCGCACCCGTTGCACCAGGTTGCCCAGGTCGTGGGCGAGCTCGGAGACGTAGCGCTCTTTTAAGCCCTCCTCCCCCACCGGGCCATCCTGGCCGTAGGGGATCTCGCGGAGGAGGTAGTAGCGAACCGGGTCGGGGCCGTACTTCCTCGCAAGCGCGAAGGGATCGACCACGTTGCCGAGGCTTTTCGACATCTTGCGCCCGTCGGGCCCGAGCAAATAGCCGCCGACGTTCAGGTGGCGGTAAAGGGGGATCCCCGCCGCCTTCAGCATCGTAGGCCAGAAGACCGCGTGGGGCTTTAGGATGTCCTTTCCAATCATGTGGTTCGCCGCCGGCCAGTAGCGCCTGTAACGCTCGCCCTCGGGGTAGCCGAGCGCCGAGATGTAGTTGATCAGGGCGTCGAACCAGACGTAGGTGACGTGGGTGGGGTCCCAGGGCAGCTCGATCCCCCAGGGCACCCGGGACTTCGGGCGGCTGATCGAGAGATCCCCGATCGGCTCGGCGAGCATCGCGAGGACCTCGTGACGGTAGCCCTCGGGGCGGATGAAGTCCGGGTGTTGCTCGATATAGTCCCGAAGCCAGGGTCGGTATTTTTCCATCTTGAAAAAGTAGTTCCCCTCCCGCCGCCGCTCGGGCTCGATGCCGTGGTCGGGGCACTTGCCGTCCACGAGCTCTTTCTCGGTCAGAAAGCGCTCGCAGCCGACGCAATAGAGCCCCTCGTACTCGCCGTAGTAGATGTCGCCGGCGTCGTAGACCTTCTGCAGGACGTACTGGACTACCTTCTTGTGACGCTCCTCGGTGGTGCGGATAAAGTCGTCGTAGGCGATCCCTAAAAGCTCCCAAGCCGCTTTGAACTTCGACGACATCCGGTCGACGAACTCCTTTGGGCTCATCCCGGCTTTCTCCGCGGCCTGGGCGATTTTTTCCCCGTGCTCGTCGGTGCCGGTGAGGAAGAAGACGTCGTAGCCGTCCAGGCGATGAAAGCGCGCGAGAAAATCGGCCACGATCGTGGTGTAGGCGTGGCCGATGTGGGGCGCGGCGTTGACGTAGTAGATCGGGGTGGTGACGTAGAAGACCTTGTCCATGACCTTGGATTCTAAACGATCCCCGCCTCAGAGACCCGCCGGCCCCGCGCAAAGCGGGCAAGCGAAAAAGCGGATAGTCCCGCGGCTTTTCCTTCCAGCATCCAGTCGGCAAGCCGTCTGCCCACGGCCGGGGCGTGCTGGGCGCCGTGGCCGGAAAACCCGGTGGCGACCCAGGCCCCCTCGAGCCCCGGCACCGGCCCGAGGATCGCGTTTTTATCGGGTGTCTCCGCGTAGTAGCCCCACCAGGCGCCTTTGAGGTCGAGGCCGAGCGAGGAAAACCAGGGAAAGCGTACCGCCATCCGACGGGCCACCTCCTCAAACCACTCCCCGTCCACCCCCTCGAAAAATCCGGGCGGCTGGTCGGGACGGGAGGCCCCGAAGAGGTAGCGGGGTCCTTCCGGCCGGAAGTAGACGCCGGTACCCGCGTCCACCACCAGCGGCCCGGGCCGGGCGCCCGCGGGGGCGGTGAGGTAGATCGAGCGGCGGTAGGGCGCGACGGGAAGCCGGTATCCGGCGCGCTCGGCGACGCGGGCGGACCAGGCACCGGCGGCATTCACCCAAAGCGGGGCCTCGAAGGTCTCCTTTGGGGTCACGATCCGCCAGATTCCTCCCGAAAACCGGGCCTTTAAAAGCGGCGACTCGGTGAAAAGAAACGCCCCCTCATCCCGCGCCGCCTTGAGGTAGGCGAGGGCGACGGTGGGGGGGTCGAAGACGCCGTCTTCGGGCCCGTAGCTCGCAGCTACGAGGCCCTTCGGGTCAAACTCCACGAGCTTGCGGGCCTCTTCCAGCGACAAAAGCTCGACCGGGTAGCCAAGCGCCCTCAGGCGGCGCATCGCTTTCGACCAGGACGACCAGGTAGAGGCGGGGTGCAGGAAGAGGTAGCCCCGGGGGCGGTAGCCGGCGTCCACGCCGAAGGTTTCGGGGAAGGCCTTTAAGAGCTCGAGGCTTTCCGCCGAGAGCTCGGCGTTTCGGGGGTTCGAAAACTGCAGCCGGATGCCCCCCGCGCTCTTTGCGGTGGCGCCGGTGGCGGGGGCAGGGGCGGCCTCGAGGACCGCCACCCGCACCCCCCGCTCGGCAAGGTGGTAGGCGAGGCTCGCGCCGACGATGCCGGCGCCCACCACGACCGCGTCAAAGGTCCTGGCCAAGGGTCGCCTTCCAGTCGGTGGGCGCCTTCGGCGCCACGTACTCGGTGTCCATCTGGGCGAGCTGGAGTTTACCGGAGTATTCGTCGTTCACCGCCTGCCAGACGGTGTACTCCTCGAGCACCCAGACTCCCGACTCGCGGGCGCCGTTTCCCGAGGCGCGCACGCCGCCAAAGGGCATGTGGGCCTCGGCCCCGACGGTGGTGTTGTTGATGTTCACCATGCCTGCCTGGATTCGGTTTCTAAACTGGTAGGCCCAAAGGCGGTTTTGGGTGTAGATCGCCGAGGAGAGGCCGTAGGGGTGGTCGTTCGCGGCCTCGATCGCCTCGTCGATGCCGTCCACCTTGATCAGGTTGACGGTGGGGCCGAAGATCTCCTCCCGGGTCTGGGTCATGCCGCGCCTTGCCTCCCAAACCGTGGGCCAGCCGAAAAGCCCGGCCTCGGGGTCGCCCTGGAAGTGGGGATAGGGGTTGTCTTTGGTGATGCGTTTTTTGCCGAGGAGAAGCGTCGCCCCCTCGCGCGCGCCCCAGTCGTAGTGCTCGAGCCAGCGCTTGAAAAGCCGCTCGTTGATGAAGGGGCCGTAGGTGACGTCCTCAAAGAGCAGCGGGTTTCCGATCCGGGTCTCGGCGGCCATCTCAAGGAAGCGTTTCTTGAACTCGTCGTAGATCGGCGCGTCCACGATAAGGTTCCCCGCCGAGGTGCAGCGCTGGCCGCCGGTGGCAAAGGTGCTCCACCAGGCGCCGTGGAGCGCGTTTTCAAGATCGGCGTCGCGCATGACCACGAGCGGGTTCTTGCCCCCGAGCTCGAGAGTCGCCTTGATCAGGGCCCGGCCCGCCTTCTCACCGATGATCCGGCCCACCTTGGTGCTGCCGGTGAAGGCGAACTTATCGAGAAGCCCCTCGTCGATGAGGTTCACGAGGGCCTCGCCGGTCGAATCCTTACCGCCGCCGAAGACGACGTTGATCACCCCGGGAGGAAGCCCCGCCTCCTCGAAGAGCTTGACGAAGAGGAACGAGAGCACCGGAGCGTCGTCCGAGGGCTTCCAGACCACGGTATTGCCGGTGAGCACCGCCGGAATGAGCTTCCAACTCGGTACCGCGATGGGAAAGTTTCCGGCGGTGATCATCCCCACCACGCCGAGGGGGCGACGGAAGGTAAAAAGGTCCTTGTTGCGCATCTCGCTGGGGACGGTCTGGCCATAAAGCCGCCGCCCCTCGCTCGCGAAGAAGACCGCGGTGTCGATCGCCTCCTGCACGTCCCCCCGGGCTTCCTTCAAGGTCTTTCCCACCTCGCGGACCATGAGCCGGGCAAGGGTCTCCTTCTCCCGCTCCAGGATCTTCGCCAGGTTAAAGAGCACCCCGCCCCGGACCGGGGCCGGCGTCGCCGACCACTCGGAAAAGGCCGCCCGGGCGGCGGCGATCGCCTTTCTGAGCGTCGCCGCGTTGCCCTCGGGGAAGATCGCCACCAGGTCCTCGAAGTCCGAGGGATTTCGGTCCTCGAACTCGGGGCCCTCATACACCTCCTCGCCGCCGATCAGGTGGCCGGCGATCAGGGTGTTGCCGTACTTGGAACGTTCGGTCCGCATGGCTTTCCCCTTTCCCCTGGAGCTTACCCGATTCAACGGGGCGCCCGCCTGACGGCGGGCGCCCCGGAAGGAGCATGCCTTACCCGAGCCGTACTGCGGTGCCGCTCGCGGTCACCATCAGCATGCTCTGACCCACCACCTCGTAGTCGATGTCAATCCCCACGACCGCGTCGGCACCGAGCTTTTTTGCTTCCTCGGCAAGCTCGGCGAGGGCGATCTCCCGGGCCTTTTTGAGCTCAGCCTCATACGCCCCCGAGCGCCCGCCGAAAAAATCCCGGACCGAGGCCATCAGATCGCGAATGAAGTTCGCGCCCACGATGGCCTCGCCGTGGACCACGCCCTTGTATTCCAGAATCCGCCTTCCCTCCACGTTCGGGGTCGTGGTTAGGATCACGCCGGACCTCCTTCCTCGGCAAAGCGCCGGTAATAGGACTTTACCGCCTCGATGCCCTTTTCAAAGTTTTCGAGCTCAAACTTCTCGTTCGGCGCGTGCAGGTTGTCGTCGGGAAGGCCGAAACCCATGAGCACCACCGG
>JALSJG010000008.1 GCA_026989475.1 Thermaceae bacterium
GGGCGCTGATTGGGGGCGCCACTTTTCTGAGGCAAAACGGGCTCTACCTGCTGGCGGGCCTCGCCGGGGCGGCCTACGCCTTTCGCGCTTACTACAAGACCCCTGCCGGAGCGTTCACGGTGGACCGGTGGATGCTGCGCCTGCCGCTTCTCGGCGGAATCCTGCAAAAAAGCGGGCTTGCGCGCTTTGGGCGGACCTTCGCCGCCCTCTACGCCAGCGGGGTGCACGTGCTCGCCGGGCTCGAGGCTGCCCGGGATCTTACGGGAAACGCCTACATGCGGGCCGCCCTCGAGGAGGTCCTCGAGGACGTCACCAAGGGCCAGTCGCTCTCCCAGGCCCTGGCCAAGCATCCCGACGTCTTCGTGCCCCTGTTCGTTCGGATGGTGAGCGTGGGGGAGGAGTCCGGTAACCTGGAGACCATGGTCGAGCAGGCGGCGAACCACCTCGAGCGCGAGGTGGACTACGCCACCAAGCGGCTTTCGGCGATGATCGAGCCGGCGCTCACGGTGGTGGTGGGGGCGATGCTTCTCGGGATGGCGCTCGCCCTCTACCTGCCGCTTTTCGAGCTCCCGGCCAAGCTGATCCGGCGATGAACGCCTTCCGTCGGCGTCCCTGGCTCTTGCCCTTCCTCGTGCTCTTCCTCGCGGGGGTTTGGCTCCTGCCCCGCTACCTCGGGCTCCGGGCGCTGCTCGCCGAGGAGGCGAGGCTCACCGAAAGAATCGCCGAGCTCGAGGCGGCCCAGCGCCCCCCCGCGGAGACCGCGAAACCCCTTCCGCGCTCCGCGCTCCCCCGGCTTTACAAGGCGCTGGTGGGGCTCGCCGAGGGGCTCGGGCTCAAGCTGCTCGCGCTCGAGCCCGCCGAGGAGACCGTTCGCCTCTCCCTGGAGGGGCCCTTTGACCGGGTCTACGGCTTCCTCGCCCGGCTTCCGCGCCTCGCCTACCCGATCTGGATCGAGGAATACCAGCTGAGCCCCAGGGACCCGCAGGCGAAGGTGATCGGGCTCGAGATCGAGCTCGGCGTCCGGCTGGAGAAGCAGGAAGACGACGCCACCCCGCCCTGAGCATCTGGTAAACTGACGCCGTAAGCGCTTTCAAAGCCTCGTGGGAAAGGCGGCGCTTTCCCTTTAGCCGGCCCTGTAAGCGCTTACAAAGGAGGGCGATGGAGCGCGTCACCATCTACGAGGTCGCCCGGGCGGCCGGGGTCTCGGTGGCCACCGTCTCCCGCGCCCTAAACGGCGGGCCGGTGGCTCCGGCCACCCGGGAGCGGGTGCTCGAGATCGCCCGCCGCCTCGGCTACCGCCCCGACCGGCTCGCCCAGGGCCTCGCCACCGGCAAGAGCCGCACCGTGGGCGTGGTGATCCCCGACGCCACCGGCCCCCTCTACGGCCAGATGCAGCGGGGCCTCGCCGACGTGCTCACCGCCGCCGGGTTCGGCTACATCGCCACCGAGAGCCGCCGCGACCCGGGCCGGGAGGCGGCGTTGCTCGACGAGATGCTCGCCCGCAAGGTGGAGGCGCTCGTCTTGGTGGGCTCGGGGCTTCCGGTGGAGGCGCTAAGGGCCCGGTTTTCCGCCCTGCCCCCGCTCGTCCTGATCGAGCGGGAAGGGGCCGCCGCCGGCGTGCCCACCTACCAGATCGAAAACGAGGCCGCCGCCTACCGGGCGACGCGGGCGCTCCTCTTGGCCGGCCACACCCGGATCGCCCACATCAAGGGCCTTCGCCGCGCGGGGCGCGAGCGCGAGGCGGGGTTTTTGCGGGCGCTCGCCGAGGCGGGGCTGAAGCGCGCGGCCGTTCTCGCCGGAGACTTCACCGAGGAAGGCGGCTACCGCGCGGCCCGGGCCCTCCTCGCGCGGGGCGGGTTCACCGCGATCTTCGCCGCCAACGACCGCATGGCCCTCGGGGTCTACCGGGCGGCCTTCGAGGCCGGCCTCCGGATCCCCGAGGACCTGAGCGTGGTGGGGTTTGACGACCTGGCGTTTTCCGCCTACCTCACCCCGCCGCTTTCCACCCTGCGCCAGCCGGCCTACGAGCTCGGGCGCCGGGCGGGGGAGGCGGTGCTTTCGATGCTGGGGGGAGGGACCCCCGAGAGCGCGGTGCTTCCGTGCGCGTTCGTGGCGCGCGCGTCGGTGGCACGAATGGGAGGTGCGGTATGAGGAAGGTTTTGGCAGGGCTTTTGGTTTTGGCGTTCCTCGGATTCGCGATGGGGCAGACCCTGGTGCTTTGGACCACCGAGGAACAGCCCAAGCGGATGGCGATCCAGCGGGCGATCGCCGCGAAGTTTGAGCAAAAGACCGGGATCAAGGTCGAGGTCGTACCGGTCACCGAAAACCAGCTCGCCGAACGGATCACCGCCGCCTACGCCGCCGGCCAGCTTCCGGATCTGGTCTTCCACCCCATCGACTACACCGTGGGCTGGGCCGCCGAGGGGATCCTCGACACCGAGGCCGCCACCGAGGTGGTGCGCGAGCTCGGCGAGGGGACCTTCGCCAAGGGGGCTCTCGAGCTCGCCCGCTACATGGGCAACTACACCGCCGTCCCCACCGACGGCTGGACCCAGCTCCTGCTTTTTAGGCGCGACCTCTTCAAGGCCCGCTCGCTCGCCGAGCCCAAGACCTTTGCCGCCATCCTGGCGGGAATCGAGGCCCTCCACGACCCGCCCGCCTTCTACGGCTTCGTCGCCGCCACCGACCCCAGCCAGGTCTACTTCCAGCAGGTCTTCGAGCACATCGCCCTGGCGAACGGGGTGCGGTTGGTGGACGAGGCCGGGAACGTCACCCTCGACACCCCCGCGATGGTGGATACCCTGAAGTTTTACAAGAAGCTCGCCGAGGCGAGCCCGCCGGGCAACCTCTACTGGAAGCAGTCCCGCGAGCTCTACCTGGCCGGCCGGGCGGGGCAGATCATCTGGTCCCCCTTCATCCTCGACGAGCTCGCCGGGCTCCGCGACTCGGCCCCGGTGACCGCCTTCAAGGATCCCACCACCGACGAGCTGGCGAAAAGGACCGGCTTCGTCGCCCGGCTGATCGGGTCCAACAACCCCAAGGGCGCCTCCTACGCCCAGATCAGCTACCTCGGCATCACCGCCGACGCCGACGTGGAGGCGGCCAAGAAGTTCGTGAAGTTCCTGCTCACCGACGCCTACCTCGACTGGCTTTCGATGGCCCCCGAGGGCAAGTTCCCGGTGCGTCGGGGCACCACCGCCGCCCCCGATTCCTTCGTAAAGGGCTGGTCCCAACTCGAGATCGGCGTGGACCGCAAACGCCCGCTCGGCGAGATCTACCCGCCCGAGGTGGTGGAGAAGATCCTGGCCGGGCTCGAGGTCGCCGACCGCTGGGGCTTTGCCCGCGGCCAGGGAGCGCTTGTCGCCAAGCTCTACGGCGAGAAGGCGATTCCCAAGATCGTCCGCCGCTACTTGGACGGCGAGCTCACCGCCGAAGCGGCCGCCGCCGAGATGCAGCGGGCGGTCGAGGCCCTGAAGTAGCCGGCAGCGCGGCCCGGGCGAGCCCCGGGCCGCGCGTTTGGGGGCAGGATGCGGCCAAGAAGCCTCAAGGCCCGGGAGGCCCGGCTCGCCTTCTTGATGCTCTTTCCCACCTTCTTCGTGGTGGTGCTGATCGTCATCTTCCCCGTCGTCGCTGACTTCTGGATTGCCTTCAAGAACATCAAGCTCGGCGACCTGCGCCCGCCCCGGGCGGTGGTGGTGGAGCGCATCAAGGCCCGGCCCAAGGCGCCCGGGGACCGGATGGTGGTCGCCTACCGGGTGGAAAACCGGAGTCCAAACCCGATCGCCGAGACCCGCTTTAGCGACCGGATCCCGCCCGGTCTGACCCCCCTCGAGCTCCCCCCCGAGTGCCGGATGCAAGGCGGGGCGCTTTCCTGCCGCCTCGCCGGCCCGAAGCCGGGGACCCGCAAGGAGATCGTCCTCGTCTTCCGCGCCGAAGCCGCCTACTTCGAATCCGGCCGCCCGAACCCCCGTGCCAGCCGGCCGGAGGTCGAAACGCGGGCGCCGAACCCGATCCTCGCGAAGCCCTTCACCCTGGAAAACTTCGCCCGGGTCTTTCGGGACCCGGATTTCGTGCCGATGCTCAAGGTCACCCTGGCCTACACCGTCTTCGGCACCGGGCTTTCGATCCTGCTCGGGCTCTTCGCCGCCCAGCTGCTTGCGGTCCGCTTCGCCGGGCGAAACCTTTTTAGGGGCCTTTTCCTCTTCCCCTACGTCGCCCCGGTGATCGCGGTGGCCTTCGTTTGGGTCTTCCTGCTCGACCCCTTCGCCGGCACGGTGAACGCGCTGCTCCTCCAATACGGCCTTGTGAGCGGCCCGATCCCCTTCCTTTCCCAGCGGGTCTGGCCGCTCGAGCTCTTCGGGCTCCGCCTCGAGCTCCCCCTCGCCCTCACCATGGTCATCCTCTTCGAGGGCTGGCGCTACTTTCCCTTCGCCTTCCTCTTCATCCTCGCCCGGATGCAGGCGATGCCCAAAGAGCTCTTCGAGGCGGCGAAGGTGGACGGGGCCGGGATCTGGGCCACCTTCCGCTACGTCACCCTGCCCCAGCTCGCCGGGATCCTGGCCACCCTCTTTTTGCTCCGCTTCATCTGGACCTTCAACAAGTTCGACGACGTCTTCCTCCTGACCGGTGGCGCCGCCGGCACCGAGACGATCACCATCAAGGTCTACGACTACGCCTTCGCCCGCGCCGACCTGGGGCAGGGGGCGGCGCTCGCGGTGGTGCTCTTTTTGATCCTGGCGCTCTTCCTTGCCCTCTACTTCCGCTACGCGCCGAGGGGGGAGGTCTAGCATGGGTTTCCTCCTCGCCGCCCTCACCGGCGCCCTGGCCTTTCTCCTCGCCTACGGCGCGGTCTCGCTCTCGGCCGCCCTCTTTTTGGGCCTCGAGACCCGCCTCATCGCCGCCCTCCCCCTTCTCGCCGGGGCGCTTTTCGGGCCTCTGGCGGCGCTCGCCGCGCCGAGGAAGGCGGCGCTTGGGCCTTATCTGCCCTTCGCCGGTGCGGGGGCGATGCTTGGCGCCTTTCTTCCCGGGGCGCTCGGGGCCGGGCCCGGCCCCGGCGCCCTCGCCGGAGCCGCCGGCGGGGCGCTCCTCGTCTACGGCCTGCGCGAGCTCGCCCTCTTCCCCCCCACCCGCGAGACCTACGAGCGCCTCGCCCTCCGGGGGCTTCGGGCGGTCGGCTTCGGGGTCTTCGTCTTTGCGGTGGCATTTCCCTTCTGGGCGATGTTCGTCGCCTCCCTGAAGCCCCGGGCGGAGTTTTTGGCGAACCCCGCCGACCTCTCGCTGCCCCTCGAGGTCTTTCGGGCTGGGCTCTTGCCCGGGCTCGAGAAGCTCTTCGAGGGCTACCGGGCGGTGCTCTTCGAGTACCGCTTCCTCCGCTACATCGCCAACACCGCCTTCGTCTCGGGGGTCACCACGCTGCTCACCCTCTTCTTCTCGGTGCTCGGGGCCTACGCGGTGGCCCGGCTCGACTTCCCCGGTCGGCGCCTGATGGAGCGGGCGGTGCTGCTCACCTACATGTTCCCGGCGATCGTGCTGGCGATCCCGCTCTACGTCGTCTTCACCCTGATCGGGCTCAGGGACACGCTCGGCGGCCTGATCGTGGTCTACCTGGCTCAGACCCTGCCGGTCGCCCTCTACATGCTCAGGAGCTACTTCGAAACGATCCCAAGGAGCCTCGAGGAGGCGGGGATGATCGACGGGTGCAGCCGCTTCGAGGTGATCTGGCGGGTCACCCTGCCGCTCAGCCTGCCGGCGCTGGCCTCGGTGGGGCTTTACGTCTTCATGATCGCCTGGAACGAGTTTCTCTTCGCCTTCATGTTCCTCGACACCCCGGAGATCTTCACCCTCTCCCGAGGGATGGTGGCGCTGAACAGCCAGGAAGTTCCCTACCAGTACCTGATGGCTGGGGCGGTGATCGTTACCGTACCCATCATGATCCTCTTCTTCTGGTTCGAGAAGTACCTGGTGGGCGGCCTGACCGCGGGAGGGGTGAAGGGCTAAGGTGCGCGTCGTCATGGCGTCCACCCGTCTGGCGGGCACCGACGGGGTGAGCCTGGAGGCGGCCAAGATGCGCGAGGTGCTGCGGGCGGCGGGGCACGAGGTCCGGTACCTGGCCGGCGAGCTCGACCCCGACGAGGAGCAGGGCGTGCTCGTGCCCGAGATGCACTTCGCCCGGCCCGAGGTGCGGGCCTTCACCGAACGCGCCTTCGCCGGTGAGGGGCTTGACCCGCACCTGACCCGCGAGATCGAGGAGGCCGGGGTGCGCCTCGCCGCACGGCTCGAGCCGGTCTTCGAGGAGCTGAAACCCGAGCTGCTCGTGGTGCAGAACGCCTGGGCCATTCCCATGCACCTGCCGCTGGCGCTGGCGCTGTGGCGGCTGGTGCAGCGGCGGCGGCTGCCGGCGGTGAGCCACAACCACGACTACTTCTGGGAGCGCCCCCGCTTCGCCAAAAGCCACGTGCGCCCGCTGCTCGCGCGCTACTTTCCTCCCGACCACGCGGTCGTCCAGCTTTCCATCAACCAGATCGCGCAGCGCGAACTCAAGGAGCGCCGCGGCCTCGGCTCGCTGCTCCTGCCCAACGTAATGGACTACGACCGCGACCCGCCGGGCTTCGACGCCTTCAACGCCGACTTCCGCGAAACGCTGGGCATCCGCCCCGAGCAGCTGCTGCTGCTGCAACCCACGCGGGTCATCCCGCGCAAGCGCATCGAGCTGGCCGTGGACCTGGCCGCGGAGCTGGCGGCCAGGGACCCGGTGCTGCTCGTCAGCCACGCCGCCGGCGACGAAGGGCAGGACTACCGCCGCGGCCTCGAGACCTACGCCGCGGAACGCCGGGTGGACCTGCGCTTTGCCCACGAGTACGTGGCCCCGCGCCGGCGCTTCTCCGGCCAGCACAAGGTCTACAGCCTC
>JALSJG010000009.1 GCA_026989475.1 Thermaceae bacterium
CCGTGGTTCCGGTCTCCGGGGGGATGACCGAGCGGCAGATCACGCTCATCCAGGACTTCAAGCCGGACGTGATTACCGCCACCCCCAGCTACCTCCAGACCCTGGCCGAGGAGTTCAAGAAGCGGGGAGTGGCTCCCGAGGCGATCTCGCTAAAGATCGCGATCCCCGGGGCCGAACCCTGGACCGAGGCGATCCGGCGGGACATCGAGGCCGGGCTCGGGGTGAAGGCGCTGAATATCTACGGGCTTTCCGAGATCATCGGCCCCGGGGTGAGCCAGGAGTGCATCGAGGCCCAGGCGGGTAGCCACATCTGGGAGGATCATTTCCTCCCCGAGGTGGTCGACCCGGAAACCGGGGAGCCGCTTCCCGACGGCGAGGAAGGGGTCCTGGTCTTTACCACCCTGACCAAGGAGGCGCTTCCCCTGCTCCGCTACTGGACCGGGGACATCACCTACCTGATCCGGGAACCTTGCGTTTGCGGCCGCACCCACGTGCGCATGGGGCCGATCAAGGGCCGTACCGACGACATGCTGATCATCCGCGGGGTGAACGTCTACCCCACCCAGGTCGAGGCGGTGCTCGAGACGATCCCCGAGGTCGTGCCCCACTACCAGCTGGTGGTGCGGCGGGAGGGAACCCTGGACGAGGCGGTGCTCCGGGTGGAGCTCGCCGAGCCGGTCTTCCAGCGAATCGCCCACGAGGTGCTTTCCGACGAGGTGGTCGAGGCGGACCATGAGCTCCGGGGGATCCGGGAACAGATCCAGCGCAAGATCAAGGAGACGATCGGGGTCACCATGCGGGTCGAACTGCTCGCCCCCGGGGAAGCCCCGAGGAGCGAGGGCGGCAAGCTCCGGCGCGTGGTGGACGAGAGGAACCTCAAGGCATGAAGCCGATTCCCGCGGGATACCAGGCGGTCTTCGAGACGGTGGTGACCCCGGAGATGACGGTGGATTTCGAGGAGCTGGGGAAGGTGCACCCGGTCTACGCCACCTACTGGATGACCAAGCACATGGAGCTCGCTTCCCGGAAGATCATCCTTCCCTTTCTGGAGCCGGACGAGGACGGCATCGGCTACGAGGTCCGGGTGCGCCACCTGGCCTCGGCGCTTCCCGGGATGCGGGTTCGGATCACCGCCCGCCACCGGCGTACCGAGGGTAACCGGGTTTACGCGGTTTGCGTCGCGGAAAACGAGCTGGGTGATCGGATCGGCGAGGGGGAAACGGTGCAGGTGATCCTGCCCCGCGAGAAGATCGCGGCGATCTTCGACCGGCTCCGGCGGCGCTTCGAGGAGGTGCGCCGTGGGTGAGGCGGTGCGGGTCGAGCGTGCCCGGCCCGGGGTGGGCCTGGTCGTCCTCGACCGTCCGGAACGCTTGAACGCCCTGTCGGACGAGGTCTTGCTCGAGCTCGCCGCCGCCCTCGAGGCCCTGGCCGAGGATCCCGAGGTGCGGGTGGCGGTGCTCGCCGGCGGTACCCGGGCCTTTGCCGCTGGCGCCGATCTTCGTCGGTTTCTGGAGACCGACACCGCCGCCTACTTGACCGGCCCCCGGCCCCGGGCGTGGCGGCGGATCTGGGCCTTTGAAAAACCCCTCCTGGCGGCGGTCGAGGGCTACTGCCTGGGAGGGGGTTTCGAGCTCGCCCTCTCCGCCGATCTGATCGTCGCCGCCGAGGGGGCCCGTTTCGGCCAGCCCGAGGTGAACCTGGGGCTGATGCCCGGCGCCGGGGGGGTGCAGCGGCTGGTGCGCCTGCTCGGGTACCACCGGGCGATGGCGGTGCTTTGGGGGGAACGCACGCTGGATGCCCAGTCCGCCTACCGGCTCGGGATCGCCCACCGGGTGGTCCCCCGGGGCCGCGCGCTTCCCGTCGCCCTCCGCCTGGCCGAGCGGCTTGTGGACAAGGCGCCGCTCGCCCTCGGGCGGATCAAGGCGGCGGCCCGCTTCGCGCTCGAGGCTCCGCTCAGCGCCGGGCTTGCCCACGACGGGCAGGGATTCGCCGCCTTGCTCGCCACCGCCGACGCTCGCGAGGGGATTCAAGCCTTCCTCGAGCGCCGGTCGCCCACCTTCGAGGGGAGGTGAGAGGATGCTGGAAATTGCCGATCGCGAGGGGGTACGGGTACTCACCCTCGCCCGTCCGGAGCGGCTCAACGCGATCCACCCCGAGCTCCTCGCCGCGCTTAAACGGGCGCTTCGCGAGGCAGCCCGGGACGAGGGGGTGCGGGCGGTCGTGCTCACCGGCAAGGGCCGGGCGTTTTCCGCCGGTCAGGACCTCGAGGCGGTTCCCGACGATCGCGATTACGTCCGGGTGCTCGAGGATTACATCCCGGTCATCGAGGCCCTTTTTTCCCTGGAAAAGCCCACGGTGGCGGCGGTGAACGGGGTCGCCGCCGGCGCCGGGATGAGCCTGACCCTCGCCTGCGATCTTCGGGTCATGGCCGAAGGCGCCTACTTCAGCCCGGCCTTCATCCGGGTGGGGCTCGTGCCCGACGCCGGGATGAGCTACTTTTTGCCCCGGCTCGTGGGCATGGGCCGGGCCCTCGACTGGTGCTACCGCTCGCCCCGGATCGGCCCCGAGGAGGCCCAGGCCGCGGGGCTGGTGAGCGCGGTCTTTCCCGACGAGGGGTTCCTCGACTCCGCCCTCGCCTTTGCCGCCGAGCTCGGACAGGGACCCACCCGGGCCTACGCGCTCACCAAGCGGGCGCTTTGGCGCAACCTCGAGGCCGAGCTGGCGGACGCCCTCGCCTACGAGGCCGAAAGCCAGGCCGCCGCCGGGGCCACCGAGGACCACGACGAGGGGCTCCGGGCGTTTTTGGAAAAGCGGAAGCCCCGCTTCCGGGGGCGGTAAAAAAGGTGACCTGGCTCGCGTTATTTCCTAACGATCGTTTGTTAGTATTAGGGCGCATGGGAAGGTACGAGGAGATTCTCGACGCCGCCGGGCGGCTTTTCTCCGAGCGCGGATACCACGCCACCAGCGTGCGGGAGATCGCCCGTCAGCTTGACCTGCAGGGCGGGAGCCTCTACGCCCACATCGACTCGAAGGAGGAGGTCCTCTTTCAGATCGTCGAGCGGGCGGCCCATCGGTTTTCCGAGGTGGTGCAGAACCTGCCTGAAGGGGACGCGCGCGTGCGGGTCTGCGCCTTCGTGCGCGGGCACCTCCGGGTGATCGTCGAGGAGCTCCCCTACGCCACCGTCTTCTTCCACGAGTGGAAGTTTCTCTCCGAACCCTATAAGGACCGGGTCCGCCGGCTCCGGGACGCCTACGAGACTGCCCTCAAGGAGCTGATCGAGGAGGGGGTGCGGGAGGGGGTCTTCCGGGTCGAAGACCCCGACCTCGCCGCCAAGTTCGTGCTCGGCGCCCTCAACTGGGTCTACCAGTGGTACCGCCCCGGCGGCCGGCTCGGCCCCGAGGAGCTGGCGCGGGGGTTTTGCCCGCTGGTGCTCGGGGCGCTTGGGGGAGGTGAGGGATGAAGTACCGGTATACCGTGGTGGAGACGCTTCCCTTAAAGCCGGGAGCGAGCGCTTCGCGCTTTGCCCGGGCGTACAAGGAGCTTTCCACGCTCGACGGGATCGCACGGGAATACGGGGTGAGCCCCACCTCGGAAAACCGCATCCTGCGCTCGCTGACCGACCCCCGGAGGGTGAAGCTCGTCTACCGGGCCGAGGACATGGAGATGCTCTGGCAGTTCTACAAGGACGCGGCGGTGCACGAGGCGATTCGCCGGGTCTTCGAACAGTACGTGGACCCGGAGGGAGTGGAGCTCGAGTACTGGGAGGAGCTCGGGTAAGGAGGGAGGAAGATGACCTACGAGGAACGGGTCGAGGCGTTTCGGAAGCGGATCCAGGAGGGGCACAAGGTCGAGGCCACCGACTGGATGCCCGACGAGTACCGGGCGCGGCTCATCAAGTTCATCGAGATGCACGCGAACTCCGAGCTGATGGGGGCGTTGCCCGAACGGGACTGGATCCTAAGGGCCCCGAGCCTTCACCGCAAGCTCGCGGTCACCGCCAAGATCCAGGACGAGGTCGGTCACGCCCAGCTGCTTTACCGCCTGGTCGAGGACCTGGGCAAGCCCCGGGAAAAGATCTTCGAGGACCTGGTGCAGGGGCGCACCAAGTTCCACAACGTCTTCCACTACCCCACCTACTCCTGGGGCGACGTGGGGATCATCGCCTGGCTGGTGGACGGCGCGGCGGTGATCAGCCAGGGGGCGCTCCAGCGTTCGTCCTACGCTCCCTACGGCCGCACCATGCGGCGGATCTGCTGGGAGGAAGCCTTCCACCTCAAGCACGGCGAGGACATCGTGCTCACCGCGGTGATGGGCACCGAGAAGCAAAAGCGCCTGATGCAGGAGGCGCTCGAGCGCTGGTGGGAGCCCCTGATGATGTTCCACGGCCCCCCCACCCCGCCGGAGAAGGACAAGGACCTCGCCTGGGGCATCAAGACCAAGCCCAACGAGCAGCTCCGCCAGGAGTTTCTCTCCACCTACGTCCGCAAGATCCAGGAGATCGGTCTGAAGATTCCCGATCCCAAGCTCAAATACGACAGCGACAAGGGGCGCTGGACCTACACCGAGCCCGACTGGGACAAGCTCTACGCCGTGGTTACCGGGAACGGCCCCGCCTCCAAGGAGCGGCTCTCCTTCCGGCGGCTCTCGCTGGAGGAGACCGCCTGGGTGCGCCGGGCGATCCTCGGCGAGCGCGCCCAGGCCGCTTAGGGGGGGCGATGCACGTCTGGGAGGTGTTTCGCCAGGAACAGGAGGGGGAGCCGATGGTCCACGTGGGCTCGGTGGTCGCCCCCGACCGGGCGCGGGCGCTGGAGTACGCGCGGGACATCTACTCCCGGCGCTACGAGGCCTACCGGCTCTGGCTGGTGCCCCGGGAGGCGGTGGTCGAGGTCACCGATCCCGACTTTCTTCAGCCCCCCATCGACCGCACCTACCGCATGGGCGTCGCCTACCGGGTCACGGTGGAAAAGCGCCGGCAGATCAAGGAGATGTTCGAGAAGGTAGCGCGGGAGGTCCAAGGTGGAGGCTGAGTTGAAATCCGCCTACGCCCGCTACCTGCTCACCTTGGCCGACGACGAGATCGTGATCGGCTACCGCGATTCCGAGTGGACCGGGGTAGCGCCGGTGATCGAGGAGGACGTCGCCTTTTCCTCCCTGGCCCAGGACGAGATCGGCCACGCCCGGCTCTACTACACCCTGGCCGGCAAGCTCCTGGGTAAGGACCCCGACCACCTGGCGCTGCTCCGCCCCAAGGACGGCTACTACCACGCCCGGCTCCTCGAGGACCGCACGACCCCCAAGTACGACCCCGCGGGGAACCACCAGGGCGGCGGCGACTGGGCCAGGGCCATCGCCCGACGCTTCCTCTACGACCTCTTCGACGACCTCCGGGTGGAAGGGCTCCTCGCCTCCTCCGACCCCGAGCTCGCCGGGGCGGCGGAGAAGATCCGCCGGGAGGAGAAGTACCACCTCCGCCACGGCGAGGCCTGGTGGCGGACCCTGGCCGAGGGCTCGGTCGAGGCCCGGGAGCGGCTCGAGGCCGCGCTGGAGGCGATCTGGCCCGATCTCCTCGGGCTCTTCGAGCCGGCGCCGGGGGAGGAGGTGCTGGTCGAGGCCGGGTTGATCGCCCGCACCACCGATTCCCTGCGCGAGCCCTGGCTCGAGCGCGTCTACCCCTACTTCGAGGCCCACGCCCTGCCCTTCCCCGGTGAGAAGGCCGGGGCGGAATGGAGGCTTAGGGTCGAGGCCCGAACCGGCGGCCGGCAGGGGATCCACGGTCCTGGCTGGGACGAGCTCTACGAGGAGATGACGATGGTCCGTCGGCTCGAACCGGAGGGGACATGGTGAGGCCGGGGGTGACCGAGGCCGAGGTCTGGGAGGCGCTCAAGGACCTCACCGACCCCGAGATCCCCACCCTGACCCTGGTGGACCTCGGGGTGATCCGGGAGGTCGAGGTGGGGGAGAAGATCGTGGTGCGCTTTACCCCCACCTTTCTCGGCTGCCCGGCGGTGGACCGGATGAAGCAGGACATCGAGGAGCGGCTCTCCCGTTTCGGTCCGGTGGAGGTGGTAATCGACTACGCCCACCCCTGGACCCCGGAAAGGCTTAGCGAACGGGGAAAGCTGATGCTCTCCCTGGCCGGCTTCGCCCTCCCCGACGACCTCGGCGCCGAGGTCGAGGAGGAGGCGCCCGCCGCCTGCCCCCATTGCGGTTCCCGGGCCACCACCCTGATCAACCGCTTCGGCCCTACCGCCTGCCGGGCGCTTGGCTACTGCAACGACTGCCGTCAGCCCTTCGAGATCTTCAAGGTGGTCTAGGGTGGAGCTTTCGGAACTCGCCCTCATCGGGCCCGAGGACGGGGTGCTCGAGCTCGTCCTCCGGGGCGGCAAGAAGAACGCCCTCTCCGAGGTCGGCCACCGGGAGCTCGCCTACGTCTGGCCGGCGCTCGCCGAGCGGAAGGACGTGCGGGCGGTGCTGCTCCGCGGTGAGGGGGCGGACTTCTCCGCCGGCGGCGACTTCGACTTGATCGAGCGGATGCGGGCCGACTGGCGGGTTCGGGCCCGGGTCTGGAAGGAGGCCCGGGACCTGGTGGTGAACCTCCTCGAGTTTCCCCGTCCGGTGGTGGCGGCGATTCACGGGGCTGCCGCCGGCGCCGGGCTCGCTGCCGCGCTGCTTTCCGACATCCCCCTCGCCGCCAGCGACGCCCGGCTGCTCGACGCCCACCCCCGGCTCGGCCTCGCCGCCGGCGACCACGCCGCCCTGGTCTGGCCGCT
>JALSJG010000010.1 GCA_026989475.1 Thermaceae bacterium
CCCCGGGGTGGTGGGCTTTAGGGTGTCCCCGATCCGCAGGGTGACCTGGTCCTGAAGGTCGATGATGCCCTGCGCCACCGCGTGGAGCGCCTCGTCGATGCTGGCGAAGACGTACTTGAGCTGGCCCGCGGTGGTCTCCCGGCCGCCCACCTTGATCGGGGCGTTCAACGCGATCTCGCCCTTCTCAAGGGCCTCGAGCGCCTCCTCGGGGGTCTCGAAGACCCGGCCCGCGCCCTTTTTGTCCCGGCGCACCTGGGTGATGTAGTAAAGCCCCAGGATGATGTCCCGGCTGGGCTTGGCGATGGGCTCGCCCGAGGCCGGGGAGAGCAGGTTGTGGGCCGAGAGCATCTGGATCCGGCTCTCGGCCTGGGCGGCGAGCGAGAGCGGCACGTGCACCGCCATCTGGTCGCCGTCGAAGTCGGCGTTGAAGGCCTCGCAGACGAGCGGGTGGAGCTGAATCGACTGCCCCTCGACGAGCACCGGGTGGAAGGCCTGGATGCCCAGCCGGTGGAGGGTGGGGGCGCGGTTCAAGAGCACCACCTTTCCGTGGATGACCTCCTCCAGCGCGTCCCAGACCTCGTCCTTGATGTCGCGGGAGCGCTCGAGCATGCGCCGGGCCGCCTTGATGTTGGCGGCGATCCCCTTTTCCTCCATCTTCTTGAGGAGGTAGGGCTTGAAGAGCTCGAGCGCCATCTGCTTCGGAAGCCCGGTCTGGTGGAGCTTGAGCTGGGGCCCCACCACGATCACCGAGCGGCCGGAGTAGTCCACCCGCTTACCGAGCAGGTTCTGGCGGAAGCGCCCCTGCTTGCCCGAGAGGATGTCGGTGAGCGAGCGAAGCGGCCGGTCGGAGCCGGGGTTCGTCACCGGGCTGCCGCGGCGGCCGTTGTCGATGAGGGCGTCCACCGCCTCCTGGAGCATGCGCTTTTCGTTCCGGATGATCATCTCCGGCGCACCCTGGGCGAGGAGCTTTTTAAGGCGGTTGTTCCGGTTGATGAGGCGGCGGTAGAGGTCGTTCAGATCGCTCGTCGCAAACCGGCCGCCGTCCACCTGGACCATGGGGCGGAGGTCCGGGGGCAGGACCGGGACCACCTCGAGGATCATCCACTCGGGTTTGTTCCCCGAGTCCTTGAAGGCGCGCACGATCTCAAGCCGCTTCCGGGCGCGGGCGCGCTTGGCCCGGGAGGGGCTTTGCATCTCGGCCTCGAGCTCGGCCTCCAAGGCGTCCAGGTCGAGCTCCTTGAGGAGCACCTGGATCGCCTCCGCCCCCATGCGGGCGTCGATGTCGTAGGACTCGATGACCCGGACCACCTGCCGGATCAGGTCCACCTCCACCCGGCCGTAGATCTCGGACTTCACCTTGCCGCCGTCGGCGAGCACGTCGCCCGGGGCCACCCGGTCGCCGTTCGTCACCTCGACGTCGTCCTCGAAGGGGTAGACCCGGGCCTTCATCACCACGATCGAGGCCGGCTCCCGGAGGTGGACGACGCCCTCGGCCTCGGCGTAGATCTCCTCCTCGGGGTCGATGGCGCCCACCAGCTTCTCGCCCTTTTCCACCCGGGCGCCTTCAGGCACGAGGACGTGCATGTGGGGGTCCACCTCGTAGACGACCTCGCGCTTGGTGACCACGGTCATCGAGAGGTGGACGATCCCGTCCTCGGCCTCGGCCTCGAGCTCGGGGATCTCGACGCCCGCGGGCACCCGGAGCTCGCCCACCAGCTCCATGAGCTCCTGGCCGGTCTCCAAAAGCTCGCCCTCGCCGACCTTGAGCTCAGCCCCCTCAGGCGCGAGGTAGACCGCCTTCACCTCGTCCTTCTCGGGGTCCTTGATCCAAAGCACCGCCCCCTCGCCGAAGCGCTTGATCTCGACCACGCCGCCTTCCTCGGCGGTGACGACGAAGGGCGCCTCGAGCTCGGCCAGGGTCTCGCCGCTCTGATAACCTTCGGCCTCGACCCAGGCGTCCTCGGGAAGCACCAGGTGGGCGCGGTCTTTTTCGAGGTACTCGACGACGAGCTTCCGGGGGAAGCGGTAAAACGCCACCCCGTCCATCTTGGAGCGGATCCCGGGGGCGAGGTCCTGGCCCTTGGTGACGTAGGCCCCGTCCGGGACCAGGGCGTCCACCCCCTTCGGGATCGAGTAGGTCTCCTGGCGGCCGTATTTCAGTTCGCGGTACTCCTCGTCGGAGAGGAGCTGGCCGCGCTTGACCGGCTCGCCCTCGAGCATCGCCCCCTTGGGGTCGATCACGATGTACTTGGCGAAGTAGAGGACCTGCTCGAGCTCGGTGGCGGTGAGGTCGAGCAGCGTGCCCACCTTGCTGGGCACGTCCTTCACGTACCAGATGTGGGCCGCCGGGGTGGCGAGCTCGATGTGGCCCATGCGGTAGCGGCGAACGATCGACTTGGTGACCTCGACGCCGCAACGCTCGCAGACCTTGCCCTCAAAGCGCTGCCGCTTGTACTTGCCGCAGGCGCACTCGTAGTCCTTGACCGGACCGAAGATGCGCTCGTCGAAAAGCCCGTCCCGCTCGGGCTTTAGGGTGCGGTAGTTGATGGTCTCGGGTTTTTCGACCTCGCCGTAGGACCACTTGCGGATCTTCTCGGGACTCGCGAGGGCGATCCGTACCTTTCTGACTTCCCGCTTCATGCTCTCCCCTTACGAACGCTTTGAGGCCAGGCCCTCGAAGATGTCGATCGGGCGGTCGTTCTCGTCGAGGGTCTCGACGTCGAGGCCCAGCGCCTGGAGCTCCTTGACCAGGACCCGGAAGGACTCGGGCACGCTCGGGGTGGGGATGTCCTCGCCCTTGACGATCGCCTCGTAGGCGGCGTTCCGGCCCTCGATGTCGTCGGACTTGATGGTCAGCATCTCCTGCAGGGTGTGGGCGGCGCCGTAGGCCTCGAGCGCCCACACCTCCATCTCGCCGAAGCGCTGACCGCCGAACTGGGCCTTACCCCCGAGCGGCTGCTGGGTGATCAGCGAGTAGGGGCCGGTGGAGCGGGCGTGCATCTTGTCCTCGACCATGTGGTAGAGCTTCATCACGTACATCAGCCCGACCACGATCGGCCCCTCGATGGGCTCGCCGGTGCGGCCGTCGTAGAGGACCATCTTGCCCTGCCTGAAAAGCTCCTTGAGCTGCTCCCTGGGTTCTTTGTCGGGGTCCACCAGGCCGAGCTTGGCCGCCCGCTCCAGGACCTCGAGCTCGCGCTTGTCGATGCCCTGGCCCATCTTCTCGCGCTCGGCCCAGCGCTTTTCGAAGGCCTCGTCCAAAAGCGCCTTGATCTCCTCCTCCTTGGCACCGTCGAAGATCGGGCTCACGAACCGCATCTTGAGCTCGTGGGCGGCGAGTCCCAGGTGGGTCTCGAGGATCTGCCCCAGGTTCATCCGGCTTGGCACGCCGAGGGGGTTGAAGACGATGTCCACCGGGGTGCCGTCGGGGAGGTGGGGCATGTCCTCGGGCGGCAGGATCTTCGCCACCACGCCCTTGTTCCCGTGGCGGTTCGCGAGCTTGTCGCCCACCTGGATCTTGCGCTTTTGCGCCACGTAGACCCGGACCATCTCGATCACGCCGGGTTTGAGCTCGACCCCGGGGTCGCTGCGGCGGAGGCGCACGGTGCGGAGCACGATCCCGCCCTCGCCCGGGGGCACCCGGAGCGAGGTGTCCTTGACGTCCCGGGCCTTCTCGCCGAAGATCGAGCGCAAAAGCCGCTCCTCGGGGCTCGGCTCGGTCTCGCCCTTAAAGCTCGTGCGCCCCACCAGGATGTCGCCCGGCTTGACCTCGGCGCCGATGCGCACGATCCCGTCCTCGTCGAGGTCCCTGAGCGCCGACTCCGAGAGGTTCGGAATGTCGCGGGTGATCTTCTCGGGGCCGAGCTTGGTCTGCCGGGCCTCGATCTCGTAGCGCTCGATGTGGATCGAGGTGTAGAAGTCGCGGCGGATCAGGTCCTCGCTGATGATGATCGCGTCCTCGAAGTTGTAGCCGTCGAAGGGCATGATCGCGACCAGGACGTTCTGCCCGAGCGCGAGCTTGCCTCCCTCGGCGGCGGGGCCGTCGGCGAGCAGGTCGCCCTTTTTCACCTTCTGGCCCAGCCGGACCCGGGGGCGCTGGTCGAAGGTGGTGCCCTGGTTGGAGCGCACGAAGCGGCGAAGCTCGTAGGTGTGCACGTTGCCGTTTTCCGCCACCACCTCGATGCGGTCGCCGTCCACGTAGCGGACCTCGCCGTCGGTGTCGGAGTAGACGCCGGAGAGCGAGTCCCGGATCACCCGGTCCTCGATGCCGGTGCCCACCACCGGCGCCTGGGCGCGGATCAGGGGCACCGCCTGGGCCTGCATGTTCGAGCCCATGAGGGCCCGGTTGGCGTCGTCGTGCTCGAGGAAGGGGATGAGGTTCGTGTTCAGGGAGAAAACCTGCTTGGGGGAGACGTCCATGAACTCGACTTCCTCGGGGCGCACCACCACCGGGTCTCCCTTCCGGCGGGCCACCACCCGCTCGGTGGCGATCCGGCCGTTTTCGTCGAGCGGGGTGTTGGCCTGGGCGATGGTGTACCGATCCTCCTCGTCCGCGGTCATGTAGACCACGTCCTTGGGATCCGAGCTCACCACCCCGTCCCTCACCCGGCGATAGGGGGTCATGATGAAGCCGAGCTCGTTGATCCGCCCGTAGGCGGCGAGCGAGTTGATCAGGCCGATATTCGCGCCTTCCGGGGTCTCGATCGGGCAGATCCGGCCGTAGTGGGTGCGGTGCACGTCGCGGACGTCGAAGCCCGCCCGCTCCCGGGTGAGCCCGCCCGGGCCCAGGGCCGAGATCCGGCGCTTGTGGCGGATCTCGGAGAGCGGGTTGGTCTGGTCCTTGAACTGGGAGATCTGGCTGCGCCCGAAGAACTCGCGGATCGCCGCCACCAGCGGGCGGTTGTTGATGAGCTTGGCGGGGGTGGCGGTCTCCGGGGCACCGATCAGCATCCGTTCGCGCACCCCCCGGGCCATCCGCCCCAGGCCCACGCGGAACTGGTCGGCGAGCAGCTCGCCCACGGTGCGGATGCGGCGGTTGCCCAGGTGGTCGATGTCGTCAACCTCGTAGCCCTCGAGCCCGGCGAAGAGCCCGAGCAGGTAGGAGAGCGTAGGCAGGAGCGCCTGGTCCTTGAAGACCCCCTTCTTCTCGTCGAAGACGAGGAGGGTGCGGGTCTTCATCTTGATGCCGAGCTTCTTCTCGACCTTGTAACGCCCGGGCTCGCCGAGGTCATAGCGACGGGGGTCGGCGAGGAGGGAGTAGAGGTAGTTGATCGCCTTGTCCCGCTTGGGGGGATCCCCGGGGCGGAGGATGGTGAAGAGCTTAAGGAGCGCCTTTTCCGGCGGGAGCTCGAGCGCCTTCACCTTCTCCCGGCCCTGCTCCACCTCGGCCTCGAAGATCCCCTTGGCCACCTCGCCGTACTTCTTGAACGTGCGTTTCAGGGCCTTTTCGTCGTAGCCGAGCACCCGGAGGAGCAGGGCCACCGGGAACTTGCGCTTGTTGACCCGCGTGATGAGGACGCCCTGGTTGTCGAACTCGAGGTCGATCCAGGGGCCCCTTTTCGGCAGCGGGATGATCGAGGCGACGAAGCGCCCCGGGTGGCTTTCGTCCTCGGTGAAGTAGACCCCGGGGGAGCGGTGGATCTGGCTGATCACCACCCGCTCGACCCCGTTGATGATGAAGGAGCCGTCCGGGGTCATGAGCGGGAGGTCGCCGAGGAAGACCTCGTCCTCCTTGATCAGCCCGGTGTCCTTGTGGATGAGCTGGAGCTTGGCGTAGAGGGGGATCTGGTAGGTGAGGTCTTTTTCCCGGCACTCCTCCGGCCCGAACTTCGGGCCTCCGAGCCGGTACTCGAGGAAGTCGAGGACCATACCCCCCTCTTCGATGGGAAAGACCTCCTTGAAAGCCGCCTGAATGCCGACGTCCTCCCGCTCCGAAGGCGGTACCGCGTCGAGCTCGGGGGCCTTCCCCTCCTCGCGGACGCGGGGATGGAGATCTCGGATTTGCAAAGCCTTTTTGAAAGACTCGACCTGGATCTGGACCAGCGGAGGCAAGGGGATGACCTCGCGGATCCGTCCAAACCGCTTTTCCTTTTCCATGCTCACCCCTTTTCGGGAAGGGCGGGGGCCGGGCCTAGCCCCCTAGGCCCGGACACCCCGAAAAACGCACACCCGGTGGGACGGCAGGGGTACCACCTGCCGAAGCGCTACTTCAGCTCGACCTCGGCGCCGAGCTCTTCAAGCTTCTTCTTGATCTGCTCGGCCTCTTCCTTGCTGACGCCTTCCTTGACGACGCCGCCCTTCTCCACCAGGTCCTTGGCCTCCTTGAGGCCGAGCCCGGTGATGGCGCGGACCTCCTTGATGACCTGGAGCTTCTGGCCGCCGGGGGACTTCAGCACCACGTCGAACTCGGTCTTCTCCTCCGCCTTGGCTTCCTCGGCGGCGGCGCCGGGGACGGCGGCGACCGCCACCGGGGCGGCGGCCTCCACGCCCCACTCGTCCTTGATACGGTCGATCAGCGCCTTGAGCTCGAGCACCGTCGCCTGGTTGAGCTGCTCCATGATCGCGTCGATATCCAAAGCCATCTCTGACCCCTCCTCCGACTAGGCGGCTTCCTTCTCGACCTTGGCCTCCAAGAGGCCGACGAGCTCGCGCTGCGCGCCGCCAAGAACGCCCACGAGCTCC
>JALSJG010000011.1 GCA_026989475.1 Thermaceae bacterium
GCGAACCCCACCTCGACGAGCACCGCCGGGATCCGGGCGTAGCGGAGCACGTAGAGCGGGGCCGAGTGGACCCCGCGGTCGGGGGAGCGGGCGGCCTCGCTCAACCGCGCCTGGATGGTGCGGGCGAGCTGGGCGGAGAAGGCCAGGTTGGCCTGGGCGACCAGGTCTTTGAGGATCCGGCCGGTCAGGGTCTCGGTCTCGCGGGTGAGCTGCTCTCCCACCTCGCCGCCGCCGTTTTCCCAGACCGCGAGCCTCTGGGCCTCGGGGTCGATCGCCCGCCCCAGGTAATAGGTCTCCACCCCCGCCGCCGGGCGGGGCGCCGAGTTGACGTGGATCGAGACGAAGAGGGTCTTTTTCGCGTCGGCCATCCCGGCGCGCTTTTTGAGGTCGGCGACCTTCCTCTTCCAGAGGTCCTTCTCGCCGGGGGGGGCGAGGTCGGTGTCGCGGTCGCGGGTGAGGACGACCCGGATCCCCTTTTGCTCCAGGATTCGCTTGACCCGGAGGGCGACGTCGAGGGTCACCTCCTTTTCCACCACGTAGCCCACCGCCCCCGGGTCGGGCCCGCCGTGGCCGGGGTCGAGCACCACCACGGGCTTGGGGGGATCGGGCCTTTTCGCCGCCGGAGCCGCGCCCTGTTTCAGGTCCACCACGAGGCGGTAGGTGCCCGGGCTTTTGCCCTCCAGCACAAACGCCCTCGCCTCCACCCCCGGCGCGACCCGGAGGAGGAGCTCCTCTCCCCCCGCCACGTACTCGACGAGCTCGGGGCTCTTCACCGCGACCCGCTCGGGCGCGAGGCGGTAGCCCGAGAGCCGGATCACCAGGTGCCCCCCGCGTTCCTGGATACGGTAGGTCGCGCCTTGGGGTAGGTCGAGCACGATCCGGGTAAACCCCTCGTGCAGCCCCACTCGGGGGCTCGCGAGCGCCAATCCAAGGGCAAGGAGGAAGGCCAGCCACCGCCGCATGATGCGCCCTTCATTGTAAGGGGCAGATCGGAATCCAGTGGGCAAACGCCCCCTTCACGGATCGCTAAGATAAGCAGGGTGCGCCCAAAGGGCGCGAGAAAGGGGGCCAGCCAGGTGCAGTATCAAGCACAGCTCGAGGCGGCGCTGCTCGTGGCCGCCTTTGCCGTGGTGGGGGCGTTGATCGTCTACGCCACCCTCCTGCTTTCCCGCCTCCTAGTGGGAACGAGGCCCAAGACCGGCGCCAAGCTCGAGGTCTACGAATCCGGCGAGGTCACCATCGGGACCACCGAGGTCCGGGTCAGCGTCCACTACTACCTCTACGCCCTGCTCTTTCTGATCTTCGACGTCGAGGCGGCGCTGCTCTTCCCCTGGGCGCCGGCTTTTGACAGGCTCGGCTGGCTCGGGGTCATCGAGGTCGCCGTCTTCGTCGCCATCCTGGCCGCGGGCCTCGCCTACGCCTGGCTGAGGGGGGTGCTGAAATGGGTCTATTAGGCGCGGAGGAGCGGCCCCGGAACATCATCCTGGGCACGCTCGACGACGTGATCAACCTGGCCCGGAGCCGGAGCCTCTGGCCGCTCACCTTCGGGATCGCCTGCTGCGCCATCGAGATGATGGCCACCTGGACCCCGAAGGTGGACGCCGACCGGCTGGGCATGTTCTTCAGAAACAGTCCTCGGCAGGCCGATCTCATGATCATCTCGGGGACGGTGAACAAGAAGATCGCGAAGCGCGTCCGGCGGCTTTACGAGCAGCTCGCTGAGCCCAAGTGGGTGGTCAGCATGGGGGCCTGCGCCAACCAGGGCGGGCCCTTCCGGCAGGGCTACTCGGTGGTCGAGGGGGTGGACAAGATCGTCCCGGTGGACGTCTACGTCCCCGGCTGTCCGCCCCGGCCGGAGGCGCTCCTGCAGGGGCTCTTGCTGCTTCGCGACAAGATCGCCGACCGTCGGCTTCGCTACAAGCGGGCCCGGGTGATCCCCACCGATTACGACGTCTTCGCGGAGCCCGGGAAGGACGGGAGGGTGCCGGTGCTATGACGGAGCTCCGCTTTAAAAAGACCACCGAGTTCGACGAGGAGGTCTACGCCGTCCACCCCGAGGATTACCGGGCCCTGCTCGAGGCCTTGAAGGCCGAGGGCTTCGACTACCCCCGCTCGCTCACCGGGATGGACACCGGCTACGGCCTCCGGGTGGTGGTGCACCTTTACGGGATGGAGAGCGGCAAGAAGGCCACCGTCTACACCGACGTCCCCTACGACGACCCGGTGGTGCCGAGCGCGACCGACCTCTGGCCGGGGCTCGAGTGGTTCGAGCGCGAGGCCTATGACCTCGTGGGGATTCGCTTTGCCGGCCACCCCGACCTCCGGCGGATCCTTCTCGAGGAGGATTGGACGATCCACCCCTTGCAAAAGCGCTACGACACCGGGGGCTACCTGCTGCCCGACTGGCAGCCCGCCCCCTGGCCCGAGACCCCGCCCTGGGAAGAACCCGAGGCGCGCGAGGAAGGGGGTGAGGCGTGAGGGGACCCACCACGATCACGCCGGTGCCCGGTCGCACCGACGAGATGATCCTCAACATGGGGCCGCAGCACCCGGCGACCCACGGCGTCTTGAAGGTGGTGCTCGGGCTCGACGGCGAGCGGATCACCCGGGCGGTGCCCCACATCGGTTTCCTGCACCGCAACCACGAGAAGATCGAGGAGGCCCGCACCTACATCCAGATCATCACCTACACCGACCGGATGGACTACGTCTCCGGGCTCCAAAACGAGCTCCCCTTCATCCTGGCGGTGGAGGACCTATTGGGCGTCGAGGTGCCGAAGCGGGCCCAGTACATCCGGGTGATCTTCTTCGAGCTCTACCGCATCGCCAGCCACCTGGTCTGGCTCGGCACCGGGATGCTCGACCTGGGGGCGATCACCCCCTTCCTCTACACCTTCCGGGACCGCGAGAAGATCCTCGAGATCGCCGAGAAGACCGCCGGCGCCCGGATGCTCCCCAACTACTTCACCTTCGGCGGGGTGCGCCGCGACGTTCACCCCGAGTTCTTCAAGGACGTGGCCGCCTTCCTCGACTTCTTCGAGTCCCGCCTGCCCGACTACCGCGCCCTGGTGCTCGACTCGCCGGTCTTCCAGGCGCGGGCGGTGGGGGTGGGGGTCTTGCCCAAGGAGCGGGCGATCGCCCGGGGCGCTTCCGGCCCGGTGCTCCGCGCCTCCGGCGTCGCCTACGACGTCCGGAAGGCCGAGCCCTACGACGCCTACCCCGAGCTCGAGTTCGAGGTCCCGACCCGGCCCGAGGGCGACGTCTACGCCCGCTTCTGGGTGCGGTTTCGCGAGATGGAGGAGTCGGTCAAGATCATCCGGCAGGCGCTCGAGAAGGTGCCGAAGACCGGACCCTACAAGGGCAAGGTCCCGCCCCGGATCAAGCCCAAGCCGGGGGCGCGGTACCGGGCGGTGGAGATCTCGCGGGGGCACCTCGGCGCGTACGTCGTCTCCGACGGCAGCGAGTACCCCCTCAGGATCAAGCACCGCTCGCCGAGCTTCGCCAACCTCCAGCTCATCCCCGACCTCTTCGTCGGCGCGCGCTTCGCCGACGCGATCGCGATCCTCTCGTCCCTGGACCCGGTGTTCGGGGAGGTGGACCGATGAGCCGGATGCCACTTTCCACCGAGCGGAGGGTGTATCCCAGGCGGGTGGGGTACGATCCGACGCGCCCGCGGCCTGGGCTCGAGCGCACCGCCTACGCGCTCTTTTTCACGGCGCTTTGGGTGATGGTGGTGCTCGCCTACGGGGTGGTGCCCAGCGTCTTCCGCCACTACGGCTGGATGAAGACCCCCCTGGGCTTTGCCGCCTTCGCCGCCATTGAGGCGGTGCTCGCCTTCCTCCTGGCCTCGCTGGTGGCGCTCATCCTGATCGTGGTGCTCCGGAAGTATCTGGGGAAGGTGCAGGAGCGGGTCGGCCCCATGCACTACGGCCCTGCCGGGGCCTTCCAGACCGTCTTCGACGCGCTCAAGCTCCTCGCCAAGGAGGATTTCGCGCCAAAGCGGGCCGACTGGCTGATCTTCCGGCTGGCCCCGGCGATCGTCTTCGTGAGCGCGTTCCTCTTGATGGTGGCGATCCCGGTGGCCCCGGGATGGTTGATCGCCGATCTCGACGTCGGGCTCCTTTACATCGTGGCGGTGAGCACGCTCGGGGCCTACGGGGTGGTGCTCGGGGGGCTTTCCCAGGGCAACAAGTGGGGGCTGCTCGGCGCCTTCCGCGCCGGTGCCCAGCTGGTTTCCTACGAGGTGCCGCTCGCCATCGCCCTGCTTTCGGTCGGCGTCTTTGCCGGCTCGCTCCGCTTCACCGAGATCGTCGAGCAGCAGTACGGGCTGTGGAACGTGGTGCCGCTTTTCCTCTCCTTCGTCGTCTACCTGGTGGCGAGCATCGCCGAGCTCAAGTCCACCCCCTTCGACCTGCCCGAGGCCGAGAGCGAGATCATCGCCGGCTACAACACCGAGTACTCGGGGATGAGCTTCGCCTTCTTCTTCCTCGCCGAGTTCGTGGAGCTCTTCCTGCTGCCCGGGTTCATGGTGCTGCTCTTTTTCGGCGGCTGGCACGGGCCGCTTTTCGGGCTCGACCCCCAAAGCTTCGCCGCCGGACTCCTCCAGAGCCTTTACTTCCTCGTCAAGGTGGCGGTCTGGATCTGGATCTTCCTCTGGATCCGGGCCACCCTGCCGCGTTTCCGGGACGACCAGCTCATGGACCTGGCCTGGAAGGGGCTCTTGCCGCTTAGCCTGGCGGGCCTCATGGTGGCCGCGCTGCTTCGCATCTTCCTGGAGGTGGTATGAGCCTGTTCGCCGAGGTATGGGAAGCGGTCAAGGCGGTGGCGACGGGGCTTGAGACCGTCCATAAAAGGGTGCGGCAGCCCCCGGCCACCGAGTTTTACCCCTACAAGAAGCCCGAGATCCCGCCGGTCAGCGTGCAGTTCCTCGCGCTGATCCAGAACGAGGACGGCAGCGATCGCTGCGTCGCCTGCTTGCAGTGCGAGCGGGTCTGCCCCAGCCAGGTGATCACCATCGAGCGCAAGCGCAACCCCGAGGGGAAGGGGTTTGTGCTCGAGCGCTTCGACCTCGATTTCGTGAACTGCATGTACTGCGCCAACTGCGTCGAGGCCTGCCCGGTCTCGGCGATCGTCACCGTGGGCGCGTTCGAGCACGCGGTCTACGATGTCAACCTGCTCAAGGCGGACAAGGCCTACCTCGATCACCTCGGGCGCGAGGCCAAGATCTGGTACAGCCCCAAGTTCGGCGTGGAGATGCGGACCCCCGAGGGCAAGATCGTGAAGGCCCCGCCCGAGATGCAGCCCGGGGGCCTCGCCGAGCTCCTCAAGGAGGCGGAAGGGGGCGAGGGGGCATGAGCGTGCTTGGGTTTGCCGTCCTGGCCGGGCTCGTCCTCGCCGGGGCGCTGGTGGCGGTGCTCTCCGAGAACATCGTCCACGCGGCGGTGGCGCTCGCGTTTACCTTCTTCTTCGTCGCCGGGCTCTACGTGCTGCTCGGGAGCCCGCTGCTCGCGGTCATCCAGTTCGCGGTCAACGCCGCCGCCATCCCCATCCTGACCCTCTTCATCATCATGACCACGCAGAGCCGCCGGGTGCGGCCGGCCGCCGGGGTCTTCTACCTGGTGGCCGGGGTGCTGGCGGTGGTCTTCCTCGCCGGGCTCTGGGCCTACCTGGGCGCGCCCCAGGAGGCCTTCCAGCCGCTTGGCCCCGAGGGGCTCGGCGTCCGGCTCTTAACCGTGACCCTCCTGCCCTTCGAGGTGGCGTCGGTGCTGCTCTTGCTCGCCATGGTGGGCGCGGTGGTGCTGGCAAGGAGGCGGGAAGCATGATCACCCTGGGCCACTTTCTCGCGCTCTCCGCGGTGCTCTTCGCCATCGGGCTCTTCGGCGTGATCACCCGGAGGAACCTGATCGCCGTCTTGATGTCGGTGGAGATCCTCTTAAACGCGGCCGCGATCGCCTTCGCCGCCACCGCCGCCTACAAGGACCCGGTCTTTTTCTCGGGTCAGCTCTTTGCGCTTTTCATCATGGTGGTGGCGGCGGCCGAGCTCTCGATCGGCTTCGCGATCCTGCTGAATGTCTTCCGGCACACCGGCAGCGCGGCCACCGACGTGGTCGAGGAGATGCGGGGGTAGGGCGATGCAATACCTCTACGCGGACCTCCTCTACTGGATTCCGCTCCTGCCCTTTTTGGGCTTCCTGGTGGTAATCCTGCTCGGGCGGCTTTTTAAGGGGCGCTCGGCGGGCTACTTCACCACCGGGGTGATGGCGGCGGTGGCCTTCCTCGCCACCGGGCTGCTCTTTGAGGCGCTAAAAGCCGCGCCCCAGTGGGCGATGGAGGGGGGCGAGGCCACCCTGGTGCGCCCGGCGCTCGAGGGCTTCCCCTTCACCCTTGACTGGCAGTGGCTCGCCATCCAGGGGGAGCGGGGCATCCGCTTCACCCTCTTCGCCGACCCGCTCGGCGCCGTGGTGCTCTTCATGGTGGCTTGGGCCTCGCTCTTCATCCACCTCTTCTCGATCGGCTACATGGACGGCGAGGAGCGCTATCCCACCTTCTTCGCCTACCTCCAGCTCTTTTCCGCCGCCATGCTCACCTTCGTCGCCGCCGGGGACTTCTTCATCGCGCTGTTGGCCTGGGAGGT
>JALSJG010000012.1 GCA_026989475.1 Thermaceae bacterium
GAGATCCCGGTGGAGATCCGCGGCGGGGAGAACGTCACCCGCCAGATCAGCCACGTGCTCGCCCCCCCGCTTCCCGCCGAGCGCCTCCTTCTCTTCGAGGTCTACACCCCAAGCGGAAACTGGTCCTCCTGGCCGCCCCACCGCCACGACGGAAGGCGGGGCTCGCCCTACCTCGAGGAGGTCTACTATTACCGGATCGAGCCCCAAAACGGCTGGGCCGTCCAGCGGGTCTACGCCGAGGACCTGGACGAAACCCTCCGGGTTCAGAACGGGGAAGCGGTGCTCGTGCCCCGGGGCTATCACCCGGTGGTGGCGGCCCCGGGCTCGAACGTCTACTACCTGAACTACCTCGCCGGCGAGGAGCGCACCCCCCGGGTGGTGGACGACCCCGAGTGGGCCTGGATGCGCGAGGACTGGACGGGGCGGGCGATCCTGCTCCCGATCGGAGGGGATAAGCGGTGAACGCCGCCGAGCGCCGGGCCCGGATCCTCGAGCTCCTCGCCGAACGGGGCGCGGTCCGCGCCACCGAGCTCGCAACCGCATTCGGCGTCAGCGAGGTCACGGTGCGCAAGGACCTGGCCGCGCTCGAAGCCGAGGGGCTCTTGAAGCGGGTCCACGGCGGCGCCCTCTACCGGCCCCGGGCGCTTTTTAACCCCTCCTTCGAGGAAAAACGCCACCGCCAGACCGCCCAAAAACGCGCGATCGCCGAGGAGGCCCTCGCCCGCATCGAGGAGAACGACGCCATCCTCCTGGACGCGGGTACCACCACCCTGGAACTGGCCCGGGTCTTAAACGGGCGGTTTTCCCGCCTCTTCGTGATCACCAACTCGGTGCCCATCGCCCTCGAGCTCGCGGGCACCCCCTTCGAGCTCGTCCTCACCGGCGGCACCGTCCGCCACCACTCGGGGGCGCTGATCGGGCCACTCGCGGTGGCCGCGCTCGAGGGTTTCCAGGTGGACAAGGCCTTTCTCGGCGCCACCGGGGTCAGCCTGGAAAAGGGCTACACCACCCCGAATCCCCTCGAGGCCCAGACCAAGCGGGCGATGCTGCACGCGGCCCGGACCCGGATCGTCCTCGCCGACAGCACCAAGCTCGGCCACGCCACCCTCGCCCGCTTTGCTAAACTGGAGGAGGTCGACGAACTCATCACCGACGCCGGCGCCCCCGCCGGCTTCGTAAATCGGTTTCGCGAGCAAGGCCTGTCCTTGACCGTGGTCGAGGCAGGCCCTGCTTGAGAAAGGGAGGTTGGTGGATATGAAGGCAGGCAGGTTCGTGCTGGCAGCGGTGCTCTTCCTCGGGTTCGCGCTGGCGCAAAAGACGATCACCCTAAAGGCCTGGACGATCGGCCCCGACGACCCCTCGATCACCCGGCTCAAAAACCTCGAGGCCGCGGTGGAGCGGCTCAACGCCCTCCTCGCGATCGAGGGGGCGGACTTTAGGGTCAAGCTCGAGGGCGACTTCGACACCACCGACTGGGATCCCTACCTCCGCCGCGTCCTGCTCGCCTTCCAGTCGGGCGAGGCCCCCGACATCGTGCAGGCCTCGGCCGCCCCGCTGATCGGGGTCTGGGCCACCGCCGGCTACATCGCGCCGCTCACCGCCGAGACCAGCCGGTACGGCACCTTCAAGGACGTCTTCCCCAGCCTCTGGAACGCGGTGACCTTCAAGGGCGAGGTCTTCGGCGTGCCCCAGGACACCGAGGCCCGGCCGCTTTACTTCAACAAGACCCTGCTCAAGAAGCTCGGCTGGTCCGACGCCAAGATCAACGAGCTCCCCAAGAGGATCGAGCGGGGTGAGTTCACCTGGGACGACATGCTGGCGGTGGCCAAGGAAGCCCTCGATAAGGGCGTGATCGAGCGGGGCAAGGGCTACTACCACCGGCCCAAGAACGGCCCCGACTTCCACATGTGGTACCGGGCCTTCGGCGGCACCTCCTACGACGAGGCCACCGGCAAGCTGGTCTTCGACCAAGAGGCGGCGCTCCGCTACTTCACCTGGCTCAAGAAGGCGGTGGACGCGGGGGTGCTCGAGAGGGACCGGCTCGACGGCAACTGGAGCCGCTTCCACCAGAACGTCACCGACGGCAAGGTGCTCTTCTTCTCCGGCGGCACCTGGAACTGGGCCGAGTGGAAGACCCAGTGGGTGAAGGACAAGGGCGGCGAGGACTGGCTCTGGGAGAACTTCGGCTTCGCGCCCCAGCCCGCCTACAAGAAGGGGGGCAAGCCGATCACCCTTAGCAACCCCCAGGCCTACATGGTGAGCACGGGCTCGAAGCAAAAGGCGCTCGCCGCCAAGCTCCTCGCCTTCGTGATGATGCCCGACCTCGACGCCCGCCACGCGGTGGGCTCCGGCCACCTGCCGGTGCTCCGGGCCACCGCCAGCCTCACCGGCGACCGCTTCATCCGCGAGGTGAGCTACCTCCTCAACTACACCACCTTCGCGCCCCAGCACCCCGACTTCCCCAAGTGGCAGGACGCCCTCTACCGCGGCGTCAGCGCGGTGGAGTCGGGCCAGGTGAGCCCGGAGGAGGCGGTAAAGGTGGTCGCCGCCGAGATGAAGCGGGCGCTTAAGGACCAGGTGATGATCAAGTAAACCCCGTAGGGTCCCCGGCGGCCTCGCCGGGGGCCCTTTTTGGAGAGGCCCGAGATGCGGCGCTACCTCACGCCCTTTTTGTTTTTGAGCCCGGCTACCCTCTTGATCCTGCTCTTTTTCTTCACCCCGGTGGTGGCGACGATCCTCCTCTCCTTCACCGATCTTTCCACCACCACCTTCCAGAACCCGAGCTGGGTGGGGCTAAAAAACTACCAGGACCTGCTCGCCGACCCCTTCCTCAAGAAGATCTTTTTGAACACCGCGAAGTACGTCGCCCTCACCCTCGCCTTCAACGTGGGAATGGGGCTTTTGCTCGCGCTCCTTACGAGCCTCGTCCCCGAGCGGTACGGCGACCCCTTCCGGGCGCTATGGCTCCTTCCCCGGATCCTGCCCCCGGTGGTCTACGTCTTCATCTGGCAGGGCCTGCTCGCCGAGGCCCCGATGGGCCTCGTCTCCGACCTCCTCGGGGTTTCCAAGAACTGGCTGGTGGCCGCGCCCTGGACCGCGGTGATCCTGGCGAACGGCTTCGTGGGGGCGAGCTTCGGGATGCTGATCTTTACCTCGGCGATCCGGGCCATCCCCAGGGAACTCTTCTACGCCGCCGCGGTGGACGGGGCCACCACCTGGCAGACGGTCCGGAAGGTGGTGCTTCCGCTGCTGGCCTGGCCGATCCTCTTCGTCACCGCCTACCAGACCCTCTCCCTCCTCACCTCGTTCGAGTACATCCTGCTCCTTACCGACGGCGGCCCGGGCTTTTACACCACCGAGGTCTGGTCGCTCAGGGCCTACCACCTGGCGCTTTCCAACTACTTCGGCAACGTCGAGTTCGGCCTGGGGGCGGCGATGGCCGCGGTGCTGGTGGTGATCGGCGTGGTGGTAAGCCTTTTCTACCTCAAGATCTTTAACTTCAAGGCGCTCGTCAGCGAACCCAAGATCGAGGTCTACTAGGGGGACGCGATGCCGCTTTTGCCCAAGAACTGGCCGCTTTGGCTGCTTGTCCTCGTCCTGATCACGCTGCCGATCGGCGTGGGGCTTCTCTGGCTCTTCCTCACCGCGCTTTTTGACCAGGTCCACGGGCTTCGACCGGTGGGGGATTTCTCGCCGGAGAACTGGCGCTTTTTCACCGAGGGCTCGGTGGGGGGGCGGCCCTCGATCTGGGTGGCGCTTAAGAACTCGATCCTCTTCGCCGCCGCGGTGGCCACCCTCGAGGTCCTGATCGCCTCGATGGCGGCCTACGCCATCAGCCGGATGAAGTTTCCCTTCCGCACCCCCTACCTCGGGATGATCCTGGTACTCCACGCCTTCCCGGCGGTGAGCCTCTTGATCGCGATCTACTACATCCTCCGGGTGCTCGGGCTCTTCGACACCCTGATCGGGGTGATCCTGGTCAAGGCCTCGCTCGAGCTCCCCTTAGGCATCTGGCTGATGAAGGGGTTTTTCGACCAGCTCTCCTGGGACATGGAGATGGCCGCGCTGGTGGACGGGGCGAGCCGGTGGACGGTGTTTTGGAAGGTGGCGCTGCCCCTGGTGCGGCCCGGGATCCTGGCGCTCGGGACCTTTGCGCTGCTCTCGGCCTGGGGTGAGTTCATCCTGCCCTTTACCTTCATCGTCTCGGGTAAGAGCTGGACGCTCGCGCTCTACATGCAGAGCTTCATGCGGGAGGCCTTCGTGGACTACGGGCTGATGGCGGCCGTGGGGCTCTTCTATGCCGCCCCCGTCCTCCTGCTCTTCCTGCTCGGCCAGCGCTACCTCCTCAACATCTACTCGGGAGGGGTGAAGGGATGAAGCGGGGCATTCCCGTCCGCCTCGAGGGGCTTTCCAAGCGGTTCGGCCGGGTGGAGGCGGTGAAGCGGCTCGACCTCGAGATCGGGGCCGGCGAGCTCGTCGCCTTCCTCGGGCCCTCGGGTTGCGGCAAGACCACCACCCTCTTGATGATCGCCGGCATCTACCGGCCCACCACCGGCGCCGTCTACTTCGGCGACCGCCGGGTGGACCCCCTCCACCCCCGCGACCGGGACGTGGGCATGGTCTTCCAGTCCTACGCCCTCTATCCCCACCTCACCCTCTTCGAGAACATCGCCTTCCCCCTGCGGCTCAAAAAGGTGCCCGACGCCGAGGTGCGCGCGCGGGTGCAAAAGACCGCCGATCTCCTCGGGATCGGCCACATCCTCGAGCGCAAGCCCGCTCAGGTCTCGGGCGGCCAGCAGCAGCGGGCGGCGCTCGCCCGGGCGCTGGTGAAGGAACCCCAGGTCCTGCTCCTGGACGAGCCCCTTTCCAACCTCGACGCCCAGATCCGTCTCTCGGCCCGGGCCGAGATCCGGAGGCTCCAGCAGGAGCTCGGGGTCACCGCCATCCTGGTCACCCACGACCAGGCCGAGGCGCTGGCGATGGCCGACCGGGTGGCAGTCTTCTCCATGGGCGAGCTGCAGCAGTACGACACCCCCGAGGTCCTCTACCACCGGCCCAAGAACACCTTCGTCGCCGGGTTCGTGGGCTCACCGCCGATGAACCTGATCGAGGGCACGTTCACCGGCGACGGCTTCCGCTCAGGCGAGCTTCGGATCCCCATCCCCGGCGCCCCCACCGGGAAGGGCTGGCTCGGGGTGCGGCCCGAGCACCTCGCCCTGGGCGAGGGCGGGCACCCGGCCCGGGTGCTGGTGGTCGAGCCGCTCGGGCGCGAGGTGCTGGTGGTCGCCGAGGTGGCGGGGGTGCGGCTCCAGGTCCTCTTGCCCGAGGACCGACGCCCCGAGCCAGGCGGCCAGGTGGGGGTGGTCTTCCCCGAGCGCGCGACGCTCCACTTCTTCGACGAGACCGGGCGTAGAATCGGCCCCGAGTGAGGCCCGCGATGGAGCCCCTGCCGACCCACCTCGACTACCAGAACCGCCGCGTCCTCCTCAAGTACCACCGGGCCCAGACCGGGGAGCGCCACCGCCCGCCGAACGCCCTCTCGGCGATCCGGGAGCTGATCGCGCGGGGAGCGCGGGCGATCGAGTTCGACGTGGGCATCACCCTGGACGGGGTCTACATCCTCCTCCACGACCCCCACCTCGAGCGCGAGACCACCGGGGTGGGGCCGGTGCGGCTCGCCACCCACACCGAGATCAAGCGGCTCCACCTCCGGGGCTCGCGGGAGCGGGTGGCCACCCTGGCGGAGGCGGTGGCGGTCTTGAAGGAGGCCGAGGGGCCGCTCAAGGTCCAGGTGGACCTCAAGGAGACGGTGCCGCTCTCCGAGGAGGAGGCCGACTGGCTCTACCAGACCCTAAAGCCCCTCCTCGGCCAGAACGGGGTCGAGGTGGTGGTGGGCTGCCTCGCCGACTGGAACCTGCGGACCCTCCGGCGGGTGGCGCCCGAGCTCGAGCTCGGCTTCGACCCCGCCTTCCACCTCGACGCCCCGGTAGGGGAGTTCTTGAGGCTCCCGGTGCGCGCCAACGCCTACGGCTACCTGGACGACCACCCCCTCGGCTACCGCAAGGTCCTGCCCACCCCCCGCTACCTCGCCGACCGGCTGGAGGCGACGAGCTACCTTGTCCCCGGCGTGCGGGAGTTTTACCTCCGGAAGGAGTTCGTCTTGAAGGCGCTCGACGACGGCTTCAACCCCATCGAGCACCTGCACCGGCTCCACCCCGGGGTGGCGGTGGACGTCTGGACCCTGGACGCGAGCGAGGAAAACGCCCGGGAAAAGCTCTTACGGCTCCTTCGGGCCGGGGTGGACCAGATCACCACCAACACCCCGCTCGACCTCGCCCGGCTCTTCGCGCTGGCTTCCCCCTAGACCCAGCGTCTAATATTCATTAAAATTGATAGCGGTAGACTCATGACGGAGAGGAGGGAAGCCATGAACGTCCCCGAAAAAGTCCCGGTCGTGCCGGTCCGGGGGTCGGTGATCTACCCCACGATGGTGATGCCGATCGACGCCGGCCGCAAGCTGAGCGTGAACGCGATCGACGCCGCGCTCGAGCGCGACCGGGTGGTGTTGATCGTCGCCCAGCGCGACAAGGAGGTGGAGGA
>JALSJG010000013.1 GCA_026989475.1 Thermaceae bacterium
AGTTTGTCGAGGTTTTTGAGGAGCGAGCCGCCGCCGGTGAGCAAGATGCCCCGGTCGATGATGTCGGAGACCAGCTCGGGCGGGGTGTTCTCCAGGGTCTTCTTGACCTCGAGCACGATCTTGTCAAGGGGCTCTTTCAGCGCTTTCGCGACCTCCTCGGTGGTGATCTCCACCGTCTTGGGAAGCCCCGAGATCAGGTCGCGCCCCCGCACCTCGGCGATCAGGTTCTCGTCGCCCTCGGTGAGGGTGGCGGCGCCGATCCGGATCTTGATCTCCTCGGCGGTGCGCTCGCCGATCAGGAGGTTGTGCTGCTCGCGCACGTAGCGGATGATCGCCTGGTCGAACTCGTTGCCGGCGATCCGCAGGGACTCCGAAACCACGATCCCCCCGAGCGAGATCACCGCGATGTCGGTGGAACCGCCGCCGATGTCCACCACCATGCTCCCGGTAGGCTCGGCGATCTCGATCCCGGCGCCGATCGCCGCCGCCAGCGGCTCCTCGATCAGGAAGGCCCTTTTCGCCCCGGCCTCGACGATGGCCTGGACCACCGCCCGGCGCTCGACCTCGGTCACCCCCGAGGGCACCCCCACCATGACCTGGGGTTTAAAGAAGCGGGACATCGGCGAGAGCACCTTCTTGAGAAAGAGCGTGAGCATCTTCTCGGTCAGGGTGTAGTCGGCGATCACGCCGTCCTTCATGGGCCGTACCGCCACGATGTTCCCGGGGGTCCGGCCCAGCATGCGGTAGGCCTCGATCCCCACCGCCTTGACGTCCTTGGAGTCGCGCACCATGGCGATCACGCTGGGCTCTCGGAGCACGATGCCGCGCCCTTTGATGTAGATCAGCACCGAGGCGGTGCCGAGATCGATTCCGATGTCCTCGCCCCTGAACATGTCGCCTCATTCTATCGGTCCCCGGGATGAGACCGGGAATAATACAGGGGTGCTGGTCTTCTTCGCATTCCTCCTCGGGCTTTTGGTGGGTTCGTTTTTGAACGTGGTGATCCACCGGTTGCCCCGGGGCGAGTCCATCGTCTACCCGCCCTCCCACTGCCCAAGCTGCGGGGCCCGGCTGGGGCCCGCGGAGCTCGTGCCGGTGGTCTCCTACCTCGTGCAAGGGGGCCGCTGCCGCCACTGCGGGGCGCGGATCAGCCCCCGCTACCCCCTGGTCGAGCTCCTCACCGGGCTGCTCTTCGCCTATGCCGCCTACCGCATCGGGCCTGGCCCCGAGCTCCCCTTCGCCCTCGCCTTCCTCGCCCTCCTCGTGGCCCTCGCCTTCATCGACATCGACACCTACCTGCTCCCCGATTCCCTCACCTACGGAGGCCTTTTCCTCGGTCTTCTCGCGGGGTACCTCCTCGGGCGGGGCGGGGAGGCGCTCTCAGGGGCGCTTCTCGCAAGCGGCCTTCTCGTGCTCATCGGGGAGTACGGGAGCCTTGTCCTGCGCCGGTTTCGGGACGGGCCGCCCTCAGACCCGGTGGGGTTTCACCAGGTGGCCCTCGCCGCCCTCGTCGGCGCGTTCGGCGCCGGGTACGGCGTCCTCGCCGGGCTTTTGAACTGGGCGCTGAATGCCCTTTTGCGGCGGGGCTTCCACCTTCCCCTCCCGATTGCGCTCGGGCTTTTGCCCCTCGCCCTCTTGCTCTCGCCGAAAGGGCCGCTCGAGGCGCTTTGGGGGGCGCTCGCCGCCGCCGGGGCGCTCGCCCTTCTAGGCGGGCTCTACTGGGCCTTCCGGCCGGAAGAAGAAGAGGAGGACGACGAACCGGTGGCGCTCGGTTTCGGCGACGTGAAGCTCGCCGGGATGCTCGGGGCCTGGACCGGGTTTTACCCTTTCCTCGCGGGGCTCTTCGTCGCCGTCTTCGCCGGCGCTTTGCTCGGGCTCCTCTTTCGGCGGCGGAAGCTCCCCTTCGGCCCCTACCTGGCGGTCGGCGGGGCGGTCGCCTACTTTCACGGCGAGGCGTTGATCCAGGCCTACCTGCGGCTTCTCGGTTGGTAAGGTGGGGCCCGTGGAGCGGCTGCTTGCGGTCATGCGCAGGCTCAGGGCACCGGACGGCTGCCCCTGGGACCGAAAGCAAACCCACAAGACCCTCGTGCCCTATTTGCTCGAGGAGGCGGCCGAGGCCGCCGACGCGATCCTCTCGGGCGACGTTGGGCGCATGAAGGAGGAGCTTGGGGACGTGCTCCTCCAGGTCGCCTTCCACTCGGTGATCGGCGAGGAGGAGGGCACCTTCACCTACCCCGAGGTCGAGGCGGCGATCGTGGACAAGCTCATTCGCCGCCATCCCCACGTCTTCGGCGAGGCGAAGGTTAAGGACGCCGACGAGGTCCTTAAAAATTGGGAAAAGCTCAAGGAGAAAGAGGGCAAGAGGAAGGGCCCCTGCGACGAGGTCCCCGCCGCCCTGGGGGCGCTCGCCCGGGCGCGGAAGGTGCAGGAGCGGCTCGGCGAGCCCGCCGGGGACGAACGGGCGGTGCGGGAGGCCTTGGAAAAGGGCGACCTCGGCGAGCTGCTTTGGCGGGTGGTGGCGCTCGCCCGGGCCCGGGGCGAGGATCCCGAGGCCGCCCTTCGCGAGGCGGTGGAACGCCGTTGTTCGACCCCCTCCCCGAGCACCTAGAAACCCCGGGCGGGCTGCGGCCGGCGGCGGTCTTGGTGCCGGTCTTCGGCCCCGGGCCCCTCGGACAGGGAGCGCTGCTCTTTACCGTCCGCGCCCCGCACCTCGCCCATCACCGGGGGCAGATCAGCTTTCCCGGGGGGCGGCTCGAGCCCGGCGAGTCCCCGGCGGAGGGGGCGCTTCGGGAGGCCTGCGAGGAGGTCCGCCTGCCCCCGGAGCGGGTCCGGCTCCTCGGGGCGCTTCGCCCGGTGCTCTCGCCGGCGGGGTTTTGGGTCCTGCCGGTGGTGGGCCGGGTCGAGGGGTCGGTGGAACCCGTACCGAACCCGGAGGAGGTCGCCGAGGTCTTCCTCGCGCCGATTTCCGAGCTCCAGGCCGCGCGGGCCTGGCCGGAGTGGCGGCGGGGCCGCTACGTCTGGCACTACCCCTGGCGGGGCCGGGACATCTGGGGGGTGACCGGGAACATCCTCCACGACTTCCTCGCTAGGCTAGAGGGGAAGGAGGCGGAATGAAGCGGGTTGCGATTCTGATCGAGGATCTCTTCAACGAGTTCGAGCTCATCTACCCCTACTACCGGGTGCAGGAGGCGGGCTATGAGGCGCTCCTCGTGGGCCCTGAAGCCAGGGTCTACAAAAGCAAGTCGGGGGTGGCGATGCGGGCCCAGGTGGCCGCCGCCGACGTTGACCCCGAGGAGCTCGCGGGGCTCGTGATCCCGGGCGGGTACGCCCCCGACCGGCTCCGGCGGCACAAGGCGGTGCTCGAGCTCGTCCGCGCCGTGGACCGGGCGAATAAGCCCCTCGCCGCCATCTGCCACGCCGGTTGGGTGCTGATCAGCGCGGGAATCGTTAAGGGAAGGCGGCTCACCGGCTACTTCTCGATCAAGGACGACCTAATAAACGCCGGCGCCACCTACCTCGACGAGGCCCCGGTGGTGGACGGGAACCTGGTCACCGCCCGCGACCCCGGGGACCTGCCGGTCTGGCTCGGCCCCTTCCTAGAACGCCTCGGGTAGCCCGGGGGCGCCCAGCGCCTCGGGGTCGAAGGGAATCGCCCAGGCCTCGTCCCCGGGGTTGAGGTTCCGGTCCGGCGGCACCGCGACGAGGGCGTGGCCTTCGGCCATGGTGCGGATCGCCCCCGAGGACTGGTTCCCCGCGCTCCGGGCGACGAAGCCCGCGCCCGGCCGGTATTCCAGCGCCGCCCGGCGGAAGGCGACCTTGCCCTTGGCGCCTTTGAAGAAGTCTTCGATCCGTACCCGGATCCGCCGGTAGGGGGGGTCGTTGCGGCCGAGCATCGCGAAGAGCATCGGGCGGCCGTAGAGGAAGAAGACCACCATCGCGCTCACCGGGTTGCCGGGAAGGCCGAAGACCAGGGTGTTCCGGTAGCGGCCGAAGATCGGCGGGTGGCCGGGGCGCTGGAGGATCTTCCAGAAGTAGATCTCGCCCTCTTCCTCGAGGAGTCTCCGCACCAGGTCGTACTCGCCCATGCTGACGCCGCCGCTCGTAAGGAGCAGGTCGAGCTCGCCGGCGGCGGCGAGCTGCGCTTTCAGTTCGGTGCGATCGTCCTTCGCCCGGCCGAGGATCACCGGCTCGCCCCCCGCCCCCGCCACCAAGGCGGCGACGGCGTAGCTATTGGAGTCGTACACCCCGCCCGGGGGCAGGGGCTCGCCCGGCGGCACCACCTCGTCGCCGGTGGAGAGGATGCCGACCCGCGGCTTTCGCACGACCGGCACCTCGGCATGCCCCATGGCGGCGGCGAGGCCGATCCGGCCGGGGGTGAGGAGGTCCCCCTTGTGGAGCAGGACCTCGCCCCTATTAAAGTCGTCCCCCTTCGGGCGGATGTCCTTCGCCGAGCCGGGTTTGAAGACGAGGACCCGCTCCCCCTCGCGGCGGGTGTGTTCCACCGCCACCACCGCGTCGGCGCCCTCGGGGAGGGGGGAGCCGGTAAAGATCGCCACCGCTTCCCCGGGCCCGAGCTTCCCTTCGTAGGGCCTTCCCGCCGGGGACTCGCCGACGAGGCGGAGGGCGACGGGATGTGCGGGGCTTGCCCCTTCGGTATCGGCGGCGCGGACGGCGTAGCCGTCCACCGCGGTGTTGGCCACGTCGGGGTGGTCGCAGCGCGCGGGTAGGTCCTCGGCCAGGACCCGGCCTAGGCCGCGGGCGAGGGGCACCTGTTCCTTCTCTGCGAGGGGTTTTGCGTGCTGGCGCACGATCGCGAGCGCCTCGTGCACGGGGATTTCGGTTTTCATCGGAGAGGAGTTTACCTCACCCGGGCGTAGAGGTATCCGTCGGCGCGTTCCCCGAGGTTGGGAAAGTAGAAGTAGTTTCGAATCCTGCCCTCGCGCAGGAAGCCCGCCTTTTCGAGGACCCGGTGGCTCGCGGCATTCTCGACGTGGGCGGTGGCGTAAACCCGATGGGCGCCTTTTTCAAGCAACCATTCGGTGAGGCCGCGGACCGCCCTCGGCATGATCCCCCGGCCCCAGTAAGGGCGGGCGAGGGCGTAGCCGAGCTCGAGCCCATAGCGCTCCGCCTGCACCGAGAGGCTGCCCGCCGCCCTTCCTTCCACCTCGATCAGGTAGGCGAGCGGGCGGCAGGGGGCGAGCCGTCCCTCGAGCTCGGCCCAGCTCCGCGCCCAGCGGCGGAGCACCGCGAGGCTCTCCTCAAGGCTTTGGTGCGGGGGAAAGCTCAGGTAGCTGGTGACCTCGGGGTCGCTCGCCCAGGAAAAGAGGGCGTGCGCGTCCTCGAGTTGGGGGCGCCGGAGGATAAGCCCGGATAGGGGGAGGGAGGCGGGCAGCCGGATCACCGCGCCCACCGCCTTAAGAGCAAGTTGAAAAACGCGAGCGCGGCCACCCCAGCAAGGCCGTAAAACCCCACCAGGTACTCCTGCCCCTCGACCAGGAAGTGGGGCAAGAACGACCAGACCCGAACCCCGGAGAGGAAGAGCGCCGCCGCGGCCACCGACCGGCCCCATTCCCGGAAGAGGATCAGCCCCGGGGCCAGGAGGACGCCGAGCACCAGGGTAAAAAAGGCCTGACCCGGGGAGGTCCCCCCGGCGAGCAGGCCGGGGAGCTGCCAAAGCCCCCAAAGCGCCCCGATCGCGAGGGACGCGGGCCAAAGGCCCTGGTCCCGAAGGCGCTCCCAGAGGTAGCCCCGGAAGAAGATCTCGCCCCCCAGGGCGAAGACGAGGCCCACGCTCAGGCTGACGAGGAGCCCGTATCCCCCGAGGTAGAGCCAAAAGGCCGCTCCCCCCGGCCCGTGGCCGAGCGCGCCCTGGATGAGCTCGGGCCCCCGCCAGCGGCCGAGCGGCAGCGCGAGCAGGACGCTGAGCGCGGCGATGAGGGGCGGGAGGACGAGGGCGAGGGCCCAGTACCGGTTGGGCTCGCCCAGCACCGGGAATCGGATCCCCTCCCGCCGGGCGAAGTGAAGCCCGACGAGGGCCGGGCTCCAGCTGTAGACGAGGGAGAAAAGCGGGACACGAAGCCCTTCCTTGGGGAAAAACGCGAAGGCGAGCCCCTCCAACGCGGCCAGGCCAAGGACCCAGTAAAGCGCGGGCATAACGCCATTTTCTCACCTGGAGCGGCTAGCATGAAAGGGTGCGCTTCCTTTGGCTTCTTTTGCTCGTCTTCCTCGCCGCTTGCGGCGCCGATCAAGGCCTCCCGGCGGAGCCGCTTCGCTTTTTGAAGACGAACCTGCCGCCCGCCTACCTGGGCGAGCCCTACCGGGTCGAGCTCGTCGCCGCCGGGGGGGTGCGGCCCTACCGGTACGAAACCAAGGGGAAGCTCCCCGAGGGGCTTTCCTTTAAGGACGGGGTGATCGCCGGAACCCCCAAGGCAAAGGGGGAGGTCCGCTTCGAGGTGACGGTGCGGGACGCGGGGCTCTCGGCCCTGACCCGGACCTTCACCCTCCGGGTCACCGACCCGCCGCCCCCCGCCTTTCGCTTTACCCTGCCGC
>JALSJG010000014.1 GCA_026989475.1 Thermaceae bacterium
CGCTCGAGGAAGCGGCGCTTTTGATGGAGGAGTACAAGGTGGGGGGTCTGCCGGTCCTCGAGGGCGACCGCCTGGTCGGAATCATCACGATCACCGACGTGCTGCGGGCGTTCATCGAGGTGATGGGCATGAAGGAGGGCGGGGTACGGATCTCCTTCGACGTGCCCGACCGCCCGGGAGCGCTCGCACAAGCCGCCCAGGCGGTGCCGCCGGCCAACATCGTCTCGGTGGCGACCGCCGGCAAGCACGATGGAATGCGCCGGATCGTGATGCGGGTGACCGGCGAGGACGCCGAGGGCGTGCCCGGGCGGCTTAAGGCCGCAGGCGAGATCGTGGTCGACGTGCGCAAAACCGAGCCGCGGGTCTAGGCACGATGCGCTGGCTTCGGCTTTTGCTCCTCTTCGTGCTCGCGGGGTGCGCGCCTCGCCTTTCGGGCGTGGATCCAAACCGGATTCCCGCTCCCGACACCTGGGATCCCCAGCCCGCCCCGATCGAGTGGTGGTACGTTTCGGCCTACCTGCCCGAGGCCGGACTCGCCTTCCACTGGGCCTTCTTTAAGGCCTACCCCCCCGAAGGCATGAAGCTCTTTGGCCTTCCCGCCCGCGCGGTCTACCCTTACCCCATGCACGCCGCCCACCTGGCCGTGACCGATTTGCGGACCGGGCGCTTTCGCTTCATGGAGCGGGACGACTTTCGCCGGCCCGATGCCCGGGTGCGGGTGGCGGGGGACCCCCTTCGTCTTGCCTTTGACGACTGGCGGCTCGAGCAAAGGGGCGACGCTTTCCGCCTGGTGGCCGGGCCCCTGGATCTTTGGCTCGTGCCCCTGAAGCCCCCCGTGGTGCATCCGCCGGGGTACTCCGGCACCGCCGAGACCGGCCGGATGTACTACGTCTCCTACACCCGGCTCGCGCTTTACGGCGAGGTGGCGGGTCGGCGGGTACGGGGGTTCGCCTGGATGGACCACCAGTGGGGGGAGCAGCTCGCCGGCCGCCGGGTGGGGTGGGACTGGTTCGGCCTCCATCTCTCCGACGGGAGCGAGCTGATGCTCTACCGCGTTCGCGATGCGAAGGGTCGGGTCCAGGCGATCCACGCCTCGGTGGTCCACCCCTCGGGGCGGGTGGAGAAGCTCGGTCCCGTCGCGATGACGCCGAAGGCCTACTGGCGTTCCCCGGTGAGCGGCTACCGCTACGCGGTGGCCTGGGAGGTGGCGGCGCCCGGCCTTCGCCTCTCGCTAAAGCCCCTGCGTCTTTCCCAGGAGCTCCGGACCACCACCACCCGGGTCGCCTACTGGGAGGGGCCGGTGGAGGGCCGGGGCCAGCGGGCGGGGCACGCCGTACGCGCCTTCGGGATGGGCGAGTTCATCGGCGGCCCCTGGCCCCGCTAGAGCCCGAGGTGGGCCCGGGCGGCCTTTAAGATCCTGGCCACCGCTTCCTCGCTTTCGGCCTCGGCGTAGATCCGGAGTACGGGCTCGGTCCCCGAGGGGCGGAAGAGCACCCAGGCGTCCTCGCCCAGGTGCCACTTCACCCCGTCCAGGGTCTCGACCTCGGTGACCGCGCGGCCGGCCAGGGGGACGGGGTCCTTGGCCCGCTCCATGGCCTGTGCCTTGGCCTGGTTCGAGGCGAGGTGCAGGTCGAGCCGGTCGAAGGCGTGCTTGAAGCCCACCTCGGCCTCGATCTCGGCGAACTGCTCGGCGAGCGGCTTCCCGGTCCGCACCACCGACTCGAGCAGAAGCAAGGCGTTTAGGATCCCGTCCCGCTCGGGGATATGGCCGGCGACCCCGATGCCGCCGGACTCCTCCCCGCCGATCAGGACGTTGCCCTTTAGGAACTCGTCGGTGATGTACTTAAACCCGATCGGGGTGGTGACCACCTCGAGCCCGAGCTTTTTTGCCAGAAGGTCGATGACCTTGGAGACCGAGAAGGTCTTCACCACCCGCCCGCGGTAGCCCTTCTCGTAGAGATGCTTTAGCAGCACCGCGAAGATCTGGTGGCTATTGAAGTACCGCCCGCCGGCGAGGACCGCCCCGATCCGGTCGGCGTCGCCGTCGGTGACGGCGGCGAAGGTGGGGTCTTCCTCGTTCTTCATGAGCGCAACGAGGGGGGTGAGGTTCTTGGGGATGGGTTCGGGGTTCACCCCGTAAAAGAGCGGGTGGGGGACGGCGTGGAGGTCGCGGACCTCGAGGGAAAGCTGGGCGTAGGCGGCAAAACCCGAGACCCAGCCGCCGCCGGCCCCGCCCATGGCGTCGTGGTAGAGCACCCCCTTGTAGCTTCGGAGGAGCTCGAGGTCGAGCATCTCCGCGAGCTTGCCGAAGTAGGGCTTTTTCACGTCGAAGCGCTCGAGCGCGTGGGTGTCCTCCTCGAAGGCCGCCGGGGGGCGGGCGTCGAGCCGGGCTTCCACCTCGGCGACGATCTGGGGGGTGGCCGAGCCGCCGTAGGGGCCTTTCAGCTTGAAGCCGTTGTATTCCGGCGGGTTGTGGCTCGCGGTGATCATCGCCCCGCCGCCGGCGCCGTAGTGCACCACGGCGAAGCTCGTCACCGGGGTGGGAACGAGCCTTTTCGCGACCCGCGCGACGAGGCCGTTCGCCGCCAGCACCCGGCCGGTCTCGAGGGCGAAGCGCTCGGAGAGGAAGCGGGCGTCGAAGCCCACCACCACCTCCCGGGTCCCCTGCTCCTTCAGGTAGTCGGCGTAGGCCTGGGCTACCCGGCGGAGGTTTTGGAAGGTGTAGTCCTCGGCGATCACGCCGCGCCAGCCGTCGGTGCCGAAACGGATCGGGTCCATGCCTCCATATTAGGCGGGGTATCGTGAGGGGCGTGGCGGACTGGGGGGAGGCGCTTTCCGGCTGGCTACCCTTGGGCGAGGGCGCGCTTTGGGCGCGGGAGGCCGCCCCTAGGGACCCCAAGCCCGAGACCGCGGCGGCGCTAGCTACCTACCTCGCCCGGCTCGGGGCGCCCGAAGCGGCGCTTCGCGCGGCGCGGAGGCTTGGCGAGGAAGGGGCCCGGGCCCGGGTGGCGGGGCAACAGGCGGGGCTCTTCCTCGGTCCTGCACTCGTCTTCTATAAGGTCCGGGACCTGCTCGCGGGTCCCGGAACGCCGGTCTTCTGGGTGGCGAGCCAGGACCACGACGTGGCCGAGGTGCGTTTTGCCTTCTGGATCCACGGGGAACGGCTTTTGCGCTTTTCCCTCCCGCTGCCGGAAGGGCCGCCGGTGGGGCGGATCCCCTTCGGTCCCTACGAGGAAGCGATCGCCCGGGCGCTTCTTGCCCTCGCCCCCGAGCCCGCCCGGGCCCGGGAGTTCCTCGACGCGCTCGGCGGTGCAACGAGTTTTTCCGAGGCGTTTGCCCGGGGACTCCTTTACTTTTTTGGCGAGCGGGGCCTCGTCCCCTTCGACCCCCTGGCGCCCGAGCTTGCGCCCCTTTTTCGCGAGGGGCTAAAGGCGGAGATCGAGGACCCGCGGGCCTCGGTCGAGGCGCTCGAGGAGGGGCGCCGGGCGCTCAAGGCGCGGGGACTCAGGCCGGTGCTGGGGACCCCGAAGGGGGCGACGCTGCTTTTCCTCGAGGGCGAGGACGGGGTACGCCGGCGGCTCTTCTTCGAGTCCGGGCGGTTTACGGACGGCGTCAAGACCTACACCCGGGAAGACCTCCTCGCCCTGCTCGATTCCGAGCCCGGGCGGCTCACCCCCGCGGCGGCGCTCCGGCCGGTGCTCCAGGACCGGGTGTTGCCCACCGCCGGGTTTTGGGTGGGCCCTGGGGAGCTCGCCTACGTCGCCGAGCTGCCCCCGCTCTACCGCCGCCACGGCCTCGAGCCCCCGGCGGTGCTCCCCAGGACCCGGGCGCTCGTGCTCGAACCCCCGGTGCGCCGGCTGCTTGAGCGCTATGAGCTCGAGCCCTGGGCCTTCGCCGAAGCCCCCGAGGCCGCCTTTCGGGAGGCGCTCGCCCGCGCGGCCCTGGCCTCGGGGCGGGTGGCCCGGGCGGTGCTCGAGGGTGAGGCGGCCTTCGAAGAGGCGGCGCGGGCCCTCGCCGAGCTCGACCCCACCCTGGAGCCTGCCCTCGCTCGGGTCCGGGGCCGGCTCCGGGCGGAGGTGGCGCGTTTTGCCGGGAAGGTGGCCCGGGCCCGGATGCGGCGGGACGCGGTCCTCCGCCGGCAGTTCGAGAGGCTCAGCCTCCACCTTCGGCCCGGCGGCCGGCTCCAGGAGTTCACCTTGCCCTACCTCTACTTCATCCTCCGCTACGGGGAGGAGGCCTTGGATGCGCTCTTCGCCCTGCCCCCGGGCGACCGGCGGGTGATCCCCCTCGACGGGTAAACTGGCCCCGCATGGACGCCCTGCTCGACCCCCTGAACGACGAACAGCGCGCGGTGGTACTGCACGAGGGCGGCCCGGCGCTGGTGGTGGCCGGCGCCGGCTCCGGGAAGACCCGCACGGTGGTCCACCGGATCGGCTACCTGATCGCCCGGCGCGGGGTGCACCCGGGGGAGATCCTGGCGGTGACCTTCACCAACAAGGCCGCCGATGAGCTGAAGACGCGGCTTTCCGGCTTGGTCGGCCGGGCCGCCGGCGACCTTTGGACCGCCACCTTCCACTCGGCGGCCCTCCGGGTGCTCAGGGTCTACGGCGAGCGGATCGGGCTTTCGCCGGGGTTTCCCGTCTACGACGAGGACGACCAGCTCCAGGTCATCAAGGAGGTGCTGGCCGCGCTCGGCGTCGAGGCCCGGCCGGCGGCGGTGCGGGGTTGGATCGACCGGGTCAAGTCGCGCTCGGCGGGGGAGGGGTTTGAGGGGGCCCTCGCCGAGCTTCCCGACTGGGTGGCGGGGATCGGGCCCGAGGCCTTCGCCGAGGTCTTTGCCGCTTACCAGGCGCGGATGCGGGCGCTCGGGGCGGTGGATTTCTCCGATCTTCTGCTGCGCGCCCTCGAGCTCTTCGAGGCCCACCCCGAGGTGCTCGCGCGGGTGCGGGCCCGGGCCCGGTTCGTCCACGTGGACGAGTACCAGGACACGAACCCCGCCCAGTTCCGCTTCGTCAAGCTGCTTTGGGGCGAGGGCTCGGAGCTCGTGGTGGTGGGGGACCCCGACCAGTCGATCTACGGATTTCGTAGCGCCGATCTTGAGAACATCCTCCGTTTCCCCGAGGACTTCCCCGGGGCCACGGTCTACAAGCTCGAGACCAACTACCGCTCCACCGAGGCGATTCTCCGGGTGGCGAACGCGGTAATCGCAAAAAACCAGGCCCGGATCGAGAAGGTGCTCCGGCCGGTGAAGGCGGGGGGCGAGCCCGTCCTCCGCTACACCGCCTACGATCACCGCGACGAGGCCGCCTTCGTGGCCCGGGAGGCCCGGCGCCTGCTCGAGCGCTACCGTCCCGACGAGATCGCCGTGCTCTACCGCACCAACGCCCAGTCGCGGGTGCTCGAGGAGGCGTTTCGCCGGGAGGGGGTGGCCCACCGGGTGGTGGGGGGCACCGCGTTCTTCGCCCGGCGCGAGGTCAAGGACCTCCTCGCCTACGCCCGGGCGGCGGTCCTACCCGGGGACGAGGTCGCCCTTTTCCGGATTCTGAACACCCCGCCCCGGGGGATCGGGGCGAAGAGCGTCGAGCGCCTCAAGGCGCTTGCCGAGCGGGAGGGGATCGGGTTTTTCGCCGCCCTTCGGCGGGCCGGCTCGGTGCTCTCCCCCCGGCAGGCGGAGGCGGTGCGAAGCTTTCTCGACCTGCTCGAGGGCCTCACCGAGCGGGCGGCTTCCCTGGGCCCCCGGGCCTTCTTCGAGGAGGTCATCGCCGCCACCGACTACCGCGCCTACCTGCTCGCCGAGCCCGGGGGCGAGGAGCGGCTTGAAAACGTGGAGGAGCTCCTCCGGGCCGCCGGCGAGTGGGAGGAGGCGGGGGGCGGTGCCCTCGCCGAGTTCCTCGACGAGGTGGCGCTTTATGCCCGGGCCGAGGAGCCCGGCAACGAGGCCGAGGGCGCGGTCCGGCTGATGACGCTCCACAACGCCAAGGGGCTTGAGTTCAAGGCGGTCTTCCTGGTGGGGGTGGAGGAGGGGCTCCTTCCCCACCGCTCGAGCACGAGCGCCTTCGAGCTCGAGGAGGAAAGAAGGCTTTTCTACGTGGGCATCACCCGGGCGATGGAGCGGCTCTACCTTACCCACGCCAGCGAGCGCGAGCTCTACGGCAAACGCGAGCGGGTGGAGCCGAGCCGCTTCCTGGAGGAGATCCCCGAAGACCTCCTCCGCCCGGTCTCGGCCTACGGCGAGGTGCGCCCGGCCCCCGCGGCGACGCCCAAAGCCCCGGAGCCCGGGAGCTTCAAGGGGGGCGAGCGGGTCCGCCACCCCCGGTTCGGGCTCGGAACCGTTGTGGCGGTGAGGGGCGAGGGGGCCCGGGCCGAGGTCACGGTG
>JALSJG010000015.1 GCA_026989475.1 Thermaceae bacterium
CCCGCCGCCTCCACCCCTTCTCCGAGCGGGCCACCCGGCGGATCTACGAGCTGCTCAAGCGCCACCGCTTTCCCGCCGACGTGATCACCGCGAGCCGGGTGCGCCTCCACCTCGCGGGGCAGCCGCCTCCTGAGCTCGGTGAGCACGTGGCCCGGACCGGCACCCCCTCGTTCCCCGAGCCCCCGGAGGCGCTCCTCGCCCATCCTCCTCTCACCGTGTGGCTCGCGGGGATCCGCCCCGAGGCGTGGCGGGAGGCGGAGGGCTTGCTCGACGGCGAGCTCGAGGCCGAGGTGCACGGGCCCTTCGAAGGGCTCGTCTACGTGGGGCTCCGGCCCCGCGGCCGGGACAAGGGGACCGCGCTTTTGGAGCTCGCCGAGCTTTTGGCGGTGCCCCCTTCCCGCGTCGCGATGGTGGGCGACGGGTTGAACGACCGCCCCGCGCTGCTCCGGGCGGGGCTCGGGATCGCGGTGGGAAACGCGGTGCCCCCGGCGAAGGAGGCCGCCCACGTGGTCGTCGCTCCCCACACTTCCGGCGGGCTTTGGGAGGCCTACGAGGCGATCCGGGCGCGCTTTGGGTAAAGCACCCTTGACATATGGTCAAGCTTCCTTTACACTCCCAGGCGTAAAGGAGGCTTGACATGCATGTTTGGGAGTCCGAGGTCATCCGGTACACCCACCTGGGAAAGCTTCCGCGGTACGGCCCGGTACTCGCGGGGGCCGGGAGGTGGGAGGCGATGAAAAACAGGATCCGAGAGCTCAGGGCCCGAAAGGGCTGGAGCCAGGCCGAGCTGGCGCGGCGGCTTGGGGTCAGCCGGCAGACGGTGATCGCCATCGAAAAAGGGCGCTACGATCCCAGCCTGCCGCTTGCCTTCAAAATCGCCCGGGTCTTCGGGGAGCCGATCGAGGCGATTTTTCTCCCGGAGGAGGACGATGAGCTCCGCGCCTAGGGATGGGGGCTTTACCCTCGCGGTTCTGGTCGCCACTTTGCTGGTGGCCTACTTCGGGGGTCCGGCGGCCGCCGCCTGGGTGCTGGTGGCGGTCTGGGCCTGTGTTTTTGCCCTCGTCGCGCTCATCGTGGGCGTGCTTGCGAGCCTCTCCGCTCCCCCCGCTGGCCGGATCCAGCTTCGTTTGGGGCCGCAGGGAAGGCTGAACCGGTGGCTCCTCACCCTCTGGGGTGGCCTCACCGCGCTTGCCTTCGCTTTTCTCGCCACCGGCGGCCATCCCCTTTTCTGGCTTCCCTTCCTCTCCCTTGCGGTAGTGGTCCTGCCGGGTAGCGGTGAGCTCTTGCTCGACGAGTACGTGCAGGGGCTCCTCGCCCAGGGGGCGGCCCTCGCGGGGGGATTGGCGCTCGCCGCGCTGCCCCTTCTTGGGCTCACCGGTAGTCCCGGGCTTGACGTGGCCCTGGCCGCGCTCGCGGTCTACGCCCTTGCCCTCGAGGCCTACGTCGCCTACCGGCTCGCCCGGTAAACTGGCCCTATGCGCCGCGTTTTCATCGAGGAGATCGCAAAGTTTGAGGGCCAGGAGGTCAGGCTTCTAGGCTGGCTCTTTAACCGACGCTCGAAGGGTAAGATCCACTTCCTGATCGTCCGGGACGGCACCGGATTCCTGCAGGCGACGGTCTTTAAGGGCCACGTGGACGAGGAGACCTTCCGCGAGGCCGACCACCTGCCCCAGGAGAGCGCGCTTGAACTCGTGGGGCGCGTCAAGGCCGATCCCCGGGCCCCCGGGGGCTTCGAGCTCGAGGTCACCGGGCTCCGGGTGATCTCGAAGCCCCTCGGGGAATACCCGATCACCAAGAAGGACCACGGGATCGACTTCCTTTTGGACCACCGCCACCTCTGGCTCCGCCACCGGCGGCCCTGGGCGGTGATGCGAATCCGGGATGAGCTCGAGCGCGCCACCCACGACTTCTTCTCGAAGCGCCACTTCCTCCGCTTCGACGCTCCCATCCTCACCCCGAGCGCGGTCGAGGGTACCACCGAGCTCTTCGAGGTCGAACTCTTCGACGGGGAAAAAGCCTACCTCTCCCAGTCCGGCCAGCTCTACGCCGAGGCGGGGGCGCTCGCCTACGGGCGGGTCTACACCTTCGGCCCTACCTTCCGGGCCGAGCGCAGCAAGACGCGGCGGCACCTCCTCGAGTTTTGGATGGTCGAGCCCGAGGCCGCCTTCATGACCCACGAGGAAAACCTCAAGCTCCAGGAGGAGTACGTGAGCTACCTGGTGAGCCGGGTGCTCGAAAACCGGGCGAAGGAGCTGGAACTCTTAGGTCGCGACCTCAAGAAGCTCGAGCCCGCGGCCTTGGGCGACTACCCCCGGCTTACCTACCAGGAGGCGATCGAGCTACTCGAAAAAATCGCCGAGGACGAAGGCGTCGAGCCCATCCCCTACGGCGAGGACTTCGGTGCCCCCCACGAGACCGCGATCAGCAAGCAGTTCGACCGGCCGGTCTTCATCGAAAAGTACCCCGCCAGGATCAAGGCCTTCTACATGCAGCCCGACCCCGAGGACCCCGAACTCGTCTTGAACGACGACCTCCTGGCCCCCGAGGGCTACGGCGAGATCATCGGCGGCTCGGAGCGGATCTGGGACCTGGAGCTTTTGAAAAGGCGGATCCAGGAGCGCGGCCTGCCCGAGGAGGTCTACGACTGGTACCTCGACCTCAGGAAGTTTGGCAGCGTGCCCCACGCGGGCTTTGGACTTGGGCTCGAGCGCACCGTGGCCTGGATCGCGGGCCTTGCGCACGTGCGGGAGGCGGTTCCCTTCCCGCGCACGTACACCCGGCTTCGTCCTTGAGCTCGTTTTTCTGTTGTTTTTTGTGAATAACGTCTGTTCCACAGTTTCGTGAATCTTTTCACGTTAAGGTAAAGCCTATGCCCACCCCCGCAAGCGAGCTTGGAACCAAACGCGGCCGACTCACCCAGCCTTGAGGGAAACCCCCTTTTCTACAAGCCGCAGGAAGAACGCGTGCACCCGGGGATCGTCGGTCAGCTCGGGGTGAAAGGTGGTGACCATGGCTCGCTCGCCCACAGCCCATACCGGATCCCCGCGGTAGGTCGCGAGCACTCGGAGCCCCTCCCCTACCCGGGTGATCACCGGCGCGCGGATGAAGACCGCGTGGAAAGGGCGATCGAACCCCTCGATCGCAAGGTCGGTCTCGAAGGACTCCACCTGGCGGCCATAGGCGTTCCGGGCCACGGCGAGGTCGAGCACCCCGAGCCGGGGCTGGTCCGGGTAGCCCTCGATCTCCCGTGAAAGCCAGATCGCTCCGGCGCAGGTTCCCCAAAGAGCGAGCGAGCCCTCCTGGTAGCGGCGCCGGGCCTCCTCCTCCACCCCGTACTCCCGGGCGAGTTTTCCGATGGTGGTAGACTCCCCGCCCGGGATCACGAGACCGGTGACCCCGGTGAGATCTCCCGCCCTCCGCACGCGGCGGGTCGGGACCCCCATCCTCTGAAACATGTGCTCGTGCTCGCGGAAATCGCCCTGGACCGCCAGAATCCCGATCATCGCCCCTATCCTGCGGCTTTGTCCGGAGGGCGTCAAGACGTCCTTATCCGGTTTGTGAAAAGGGTAAACTCCCATAGTTCGTGAAAGATATCACTTACAAGGTAAAAGGGCGCGGGGCCTAAAGCCCCGCACGAAAAGGCCCGTTACCAACCGCGCTTAGCGAGCCGCTCTTCCTCGGGGATCAGGTCGATGTTGATCCCCACCATGGGCTCGCCGAGGTCCTCGCTCACCTCGGCCAGGACCTCGGGGTCGTCGTAGTGGGTCACCGCGCGGACGATCGCCCGGGCGCGCTTCCTGGGATCGCCGGACTTGAAGATCCCCGATCCCACGAAGACCCCCTCCATTCCAAGGTGCATCATCAAGGCCGCGTCCGCCGGGGTGGCGACGCCGCCGGCGGCGAAGTTCACCACCGGGAGCTTGCCGTGCTCGTGGACCCACTTGACCAGGTCGAGGGGGGCCTCTAGCTCCTTGGCCGCCGCCGGGAGCTCGTCCTCCCTGAGGGACTGGAGCCAGCGGATCTGCTTCCACATCCGGCGGGCGTGGCGCACCGCCTCCACCACGTTGCCGGTACCGGCCTCGCCCTTGGTGCGGATCATCGCCGCCCCCTCGGCGATGCGGCGAAGCGCCTCGCCGAGGTCCCGGGCCCCGTTCACGAAGGGCACCTTGAAGGCCCACTTGTCGATGTGGTGTTCCTCGTCGGCGGGGGTGAGCACCTCGGACTCGTCGATGAAGTCCACGCCCAAAGCTTCCAGGATCATGGCCTCGGCGAAGTGGCCGATCCGGACCTTGGCCATGACCGGGATGCTCACCGCCGCCATGATCTCCTTGATCTTCTTGGGGTCGGCCATCCGGGCTACCCCGCCCTGGGCGCGGATGTCGGCGGGGACCCGTTCCAGCGCCATCACCGCCACTGCCCCCGCCTCCTCGGCGATCTCCGCCTGCTCGGGGGTGGTGACGTCCATGATGACGCCGCCCTTAAACATCTCCGCGAACCCGGTCTTGACCTTGAGCGTGCCCTTTGCCTCCATGGCTCCTCCGCTACTTGGGAAGGTAGGGTAACGGGTTAACCGCGCGGCCGTTCACCTTCAACTCGAAATGCAGGTGCACGCCGTAAGCCCCGCGTCCGGAGGCTCCCACGTAACCGATCACCTGACCCCGTCTCACCCGTTGGCCCGTGCGTACCGCCAGGCGCAACATGTGCGCGTACAGGCTTTCCACCCCGTCGCCGTGGTCGATGCGTACGTAGCGGCCATAGTAGTAACCCCAGCCGGCGAAGAGGACGCGGCCGTCCCTGACCGCGTAGATCGGGGTACCCGCGGGGGCGGCCAGGTCCAAGCCGCTATGGAAGTTGCTCCCCGCGACCCAGATACGGCGGTAGCCGTAGTAACTGGTGATGCGAAAGCGGGTGAGCGGCCACTGAAAACCTTTCAGGGAAGCTTTCCCGGGGCGGTAGCTCACCTGCTTGAGCCGCGCCCGACGGCGGGCCTGCTCGGCGAGCCAGCGGCGGCGTCGCTCGGCCGCAAGGCGGCGCTCTTCCTCCCGCTTCTTCTCGAGCCGGGCGTAGACCTCGCGGGCGAGGACCCCGGGAATCAGGACCAGGTCGCCGGGCTTGAGCTCGAGGGGGTTTTGAACCCCGTTGGCCCGGGCCAAGGCACCGACGTCGAGCCCGTACTCCCGGGCGAGGTCGGCGAGGGTCTTCCCCGGGCCGAGCACCACGATCCTGCCCTTCTCCCCCTCGGGCACGAGCAAGGTCGCACCAAGGGGAATCCGGTCGAGGCTTTTTAGGGTGGGGTTGGCGGAGACGAGCTCGAGCACGCTGAGCCCGAAGCGCTTCGCGATCCGCTCGAGGGTGTCGCCCTGCTTCACCACGTAGCGCCGCACGCCAGGCGGGAGGCGCGGCCCCTCCCCGCGCTCGACCCGGTAGGGGATCACCAGTTCCTGGCCCGGCCGGATGCGCCAGGTCTTGAGCCCGCTCGCCTTCTTGATCGCCTCCACCGAGCTGCCGTAGGCGGAGGCGAGCGCCGCGAGCGCCTCCCCTGGCCGCACCGTGTGCAGGGCCCGGGCCTCGGTGACCGCGCGGAGCGCGTCCCAGGCCCGGGCCTCGGGCTCGAGCACCACCTCCACCCGCCCCATCTGGGCGGCGTAGTCGGCGATCAGATGCTGCGGCGTGAAGGGCAGGCCCGCGACCAAGCCCGCGAGCATCCAGTTGCGCAGTCGACCTCCGGTCACGGGCACCCACCTCACGAAGCGCAGTATACCCCTAACGCGCCGCCAAAGTCGCCAGGAACTCGGCGTTCGACTTGGTCTTGGCGAGACGCGAGAGCAGCATCTCCATTGCCTCGGCGGGATCCATGTCGGCGAGCACCTTGCGCAGCAGCCAGATCTTGTGCAGCGCCTCCTCACCGAGGAGGAGCTCCTCGCGCCTCGTCCCCGACTTCAGGATGTCGATCGCCGGGAAGATGCGGCGCTCTTCGAGCCTGCGCGAAAGGTGGAGCTCCATGTTGCCGGTGCCCTTGAACTCCTCGAAGATCACGTCGTCCATCCGGCTGCCGGTCTCCACCAGGGCGGTGGCCAGGATGGTAAGCGAACCCCCACCCCGGATGTTCCGGGCCGCGCCCAAAAACTTCTTCGGAAAGTGGAGCGCCGCCGAGTCGAGGCCGCCGGAGAGGGTGCGGCCGGTGGGCGGGGTGACCAGGTTGTTGGCCCGGGCCAGGCG
>JALSJG010000016.1 GCA_026989475.1 Thermaceae bacterium
TGATCCGCGACAACGTCCGCCGGGTGATGATCGTCAAGGATCGCCCCGAGTGGAGGACCAAGAAGCAGTAGACTAGGAGATCATGGCCAAGGGGCTGAACCGGGTACTGCTTTTGGGAACGGTCACCCAGACCCCGGAGCTCCGCTACACCCCCGGGGGGCTCGCGGTGCTCGAGGTCACCGTCGCCGGCCAGGACCGGGTGGAGACCGAGGGGGGCGAACTTCGCGAGATCCCCTGGTACCACCGGGTCAAGCTGCTCGGCCGCTACGCCGAGCTCCTCGCCGAGCAGCTCGCGGCCGGGACCCCGGTCTTCGTCGAGGGCCGGCTCGACTACCGCACCTGGGAGTCGGACGGTCAGCGGCGGAGCGTGCTGGAGGTGCGGGTGGACCGGATCGAGCCCCTCGTCTCCGACCGCGAGGGGCGCACGGTCACCGACGCCCGGGGGCAGGAGCGGCTCACCGACGCCCTCAACCAGGTGGTGCTGATCGGCAACCTGACCCGCGACGCCGAGCTCCGCTACACCCCCCAGGGGACCGCGGTCACCCGGTTCGGCCTGGCGGTGAACGAGACCTTCACCAGCCGCGGCCAGGAGCAGGAGAAGACCCACTTCGTGGACGTCACCGCCTGGCGCGACCTCGCCGAGTGGGCCGGCGAGCTCAAGAAGGGCGAGCCGGTCCTGGTCCTCGGCCGGCTGGTGAACGACTCCTGGACCGCGCAAGACGGTTCCCGCCGCTTCGTTACCCGGGTGGAGGCCCGTCGCATCGAGAAGCTGACCCGCCCGCCCGAGGGGGGCGCGAAGCCCGCGCCCGCGGGGGGCGTGGACCTCGAGGACGGGCTCGACGAGTTCCCGCCCGAGGAGGACCTGCCCTTTTAGCGAGGTAGAGGATGAGCGCGAAGAAGACTGCACGCCCGAAAAGGTACAAAAAGCCCAAGGTCTGTCCGTTCTGCGCCGGGGAGCTCGAGGTCACCGACTACAAGGACGCGAAGATGCTAAGGCGCTTCATGTCCGAGACCGGCAAGATCCTCCCCCGGCGCCGCACCGGCGTCTGCGCCAAGCACCAGCGCAAGCTGGCGATGACCATCAAGCGGGCGAGGATCATGGCGATCGTCCCCTTCACCGAAAAGCTCGTCCGGAAGTAGGGAGGGAGCGGCGTGAAGGTCATCCTGCTCGAACCCATGGAGAACCTGGGCGACGTGGGCGAGGTGGTCAACGTCAAGCCCGGCTACGCCCGGAACTACCTCTTCCCCCGGGGGCTGGCAGCGCCCGCCACCCCCTCGAACCTGAAAGCGCTCGAGGCCAAGATCCGCGCCCAGGCCAAGCGGGCGGCCGAGCGCAAGGCCGAGGCCGAGCGGCTTAAGGAGATGCTCGAGCCCATCACCCTGAAGATCAAGGTCAAGGCCGGGGAGACCAAGATCTACGGCTCGGTCACCGCCCGCGACATCGCCCGGGAGCTCGAGGAGCAGCACGGGATCACCATTGACCCCAAGCGCCTCCAGCTCGCCCGGCCGATCAAGGAGCTCGGGGCCTACGAGATCGTCTACAAGCCCCACCCCGAGGTCCCGATCACCCTCAAGGTCTGGGTCTTGAACGAGGAGGGTAAGGGCGTCTTCATCCCCGAGGAGGGCGAGGAAGGCGGGGAGGCCGCCCCCGAGGCGGAGGCGGCCGAGGCCGCGCCGGCCGAGAAGGACGAGGCCTAGGGCCACTTCCGGGCCCCGGGGCGAGGCGCGCCCCGGGGCCCTTTTCGCGTTTTAAGCTAGGGGGGTCCCGGTATGGAGGGGAGGGTTCCGCCGCACAACCTGGAGGCCGAGCAGAGCGTCCTGGGCTCGGTGCTGGTGGACGCGAGCGTGCTCGAGCGCCTCGAGGGCATGATCACCGCCGATTCCTTCTACCGCCCCGGCCACCAGAAGATCTGGCGGGCGATGGAGGCCCTCGCCGCCCGGGGCGAGCCGGTGGACCTGGTCACCGTCTCCGAGGAGCTAAGGCGCGAGGGCGCCCTCGACGAGGTCGGCGGCCACACCTACCTCGTGGGCCTCGCCGAGATGACCCCCACCGCCGCCTACGCCGAACACTACGCCCGGATCGTCGCCGAAAAGGCCGCCCTTAGGCGCTTGATCGCCGCCGCCGGCGAGGTGATGCGGCTCGCCTACGAGGAGGCGGGCAGCCTCGACGAGATCCTCGACGAGGCCGGACGCAAGATCCTCGAGGTGCAAAAGGACGGCGCCCGCCGGGACTTCGCCTCGATGCACGAGCTGGTCCACGAGACCTTCGAGCACATCCACGAGCTCTACGAGAACAAGGGGCTTCCCCGGGGGATCAAGACCGGCTTCCGCGAGCTCGACCGGATGATCGGGGGGCTCGAGCCCGGCTCCCTGAACATCATCGCCGCCCGCCCCAGCATGGGGAAGACCTCGTTCGCCCTCACCATCGCCCAGCACGTGGCGCTAAAAGAGCAGATCCCGGTGGGGATCTTCTCCCTCGAGATGCCCGCGCTCCAGCTGGTCACCCGGATCATCACCTCCGAGGCCCGGATCGACATGAACCGCCTCCGCCAGGGCAACCTCTCGGAGAAGGACTTCCAGCGCCTGGTGGACGTCGCCGGCCGGATCGCCGAGGCCCCCATCTACATCGACGACACCCCCGACCTCTCCCTCCTCGAGCTCCGCGCCCGGGCCCGCCGGCTTGCCTCCCAGCACAAACTGGGGCTGATCATCGTCGACTACCTCCAGCTCATGTCGGGGGCCGCCGGAAGCGTCAAAAGCGAGAACCGCCAGCAGGAGATCGCGGCCATCAGCCGGGGGCTAAAAAGCCTCGCCCGCGAGCTCGACATCCCGGTGATCGCCCTCAGCCAGCTCTCCCGCGCGGTCGAGTCCCGGCCGAACAAACGCCCCATGCTCAGCGACCTCCGCGAGTCGGGCTCGATCGAGCAGGACGCCGACCTCGTGCTCTTCATCTACCGCGACGACTACTACAACCCCCACTCCGAGAAGGCCGGGATCGCCGAGATCATCATCGGCAAGCAGCGAAACGGCCCCACCGGCACCGTCGAGCTCCAGTTCCACGCCGCCCACGTCCGCTTCAACGACCTCGCCCGGGAGGAGGAAATCTAGCCCGAGAGGGGGAAACGGGCGGCTATCTTAAGGGCGTGATGGAGGCCTACCAACCCGGGGCGGTGATCCGGGCCCGGGGGGCCCTCTGGCGGGTGCGGGAGGTCCGGGAGGGGGGCTTTCTCCGGGCCGAGCTCCTTGACGGGAGCCGCACCGCGCTCTTCCACCCCGGGCTCGAGGGGGACGCCCTCACCCTGATGCGCTCCCCCGAGCCTCCCGCCCGCCCCGCCGCCGATCCCGCCCTCTTTCGCCTCTACGTCGAGGCCGAGCACCTGAAGACGCTGAACGCCGACGCCCCCATCCTCGCCCTCCAGCGTTCCCGGGTCGTCCCCCACAACTACCAGCTCGTCCCCCTCTTGATGGCGCTCGAGAACCCCGCCCGGGTGCGGCTCCTCATCGCCGACGACGTGGGCCTCGGGAAAACGATCGAGGCGGGGCTGATCTTAAAGGAGCTCCTGCTCCGCGGCGCCGCCCGCCGCGTGCTCGTCCTCACCCCGGCGCACCTCAAGGCGGACTGGCAGGAGGCCCTGCGGCGGTTTTTCCACCTCCCCTTTCAGGTGGTGGACCGCAGCGCCCTGCGCCGTCTCCCCGGAGGCAAGAGCCCCTGGCAGGTCTTCGACCGGGTGATCGCCAGCATCGACTACGCCAAGCAGGGGGACCAGCGCCCCCTGGTCCTCGCCCAGCCCTGGGACGTGGTGGTGGTGGACGAGGCCCATCTCGCCGCCCGGCACCGGGGCCGCCACGAGCGATTCCGGCTGGTGCGCGAGCTGGCCGAGCGCGCACCGCACCTGCTCCTGGTCACCGCCACCCCCCACAGCGGCCACCCCGAGTCCTTCCTGAGCCTCGTCGAGCACCTGGACCCGGACGGCGCCCTCGGCCTGGTGGCGGGTTCCACCCTCGCCCGCGATCGGGCCCGCCGCCACGTCGTCCAGCGCACCCGCCAGGACGTGCTCGACTGGTACGCCCGCGAGAAGAAGGCCGCGCCCTTCCCCGAGCGGGACGCCCGGCCGGTCCCGGTGACCCCCGGGCGCCGTGAGACCCTGCTCTTCGCCGCCGTCGCCGACTACGCCCGCATGCTCGAGTCCTCGACCCGCGCCCCCGCCCACTGGCTCGCCATGCACTTCGCCCGCCGGGCGGCGAGCTCCCCGCGGGCCCTCTACCAGAGCCTTCAAAACCGGATCGCCCGCCTGGAGGAGCTCAGGGCCACGGGCGAGGAGGGGGAGGAGGCCCCCTTTGCCCTCGCCGGTCTGGTGGTCGACACCCCGGGAGAGCGCGGGGAAGAGGAGGAGGGCGACCGCGCCCTCGACGTCGCCCTCGTCCAGAGGGCCCGGGCCGAGGCCGAGCTCGCCTACCTCCGCAAGTTGGAGGAGGCCCTGAAGAACCGCGCCCGCCGCCCCGACACCAAGTTCCAGAGGCTCGTCGCGCTGCTCAAGGGGGAGCTTGCCGGCAAGAAGACCCTGGTCTTCACCCGTTACCGCGATACCCTCGAGTACCTCGCCCAGCTTCTACCCCGGCACCTCGAGGGCGTCCCGGTCTTCGCCCTCCACGGCGGTCACACCGAAAACGAGCGCGAGGACGTGCTCGCCCG
>JALSJG010000017.1 GCA_026989475.1 Thermaceae bacterium
CGGGCTTTTGCTGTTTTTCTTCCTCGCCTACGGGGCGGTGCCCCCGGAGGTGGCGGGGCTCGAGCTCAAAAAAGAGGCCGGCGCCCTCACCTATGAGGGCGCGGGGACGCGGATCGTCTACGTTCCCGGGGTGGGCTGGGCCCCGCCCCTGCCCCCGGGCCTCCCGCCGCCGGAGAAGGGCGGGGCGCTATCCCCCGAGGTCCTCCGCGCCGCCGGCGTTTGGGACGCTAAAAAGCCGGTGGTGCGCCTTCGCTACGCCGCCTATCCCGAGCGCCTTCGCCTCGTCTTCGACCTCGGCCGGCCGCTTGCGTTTTCCCGCCAGATCCAGGACCGCCCGCCCTTTTTCCTGCGCCTTCCCCTTTACCCAGACCGCTATCCCGACCTGCCCGGCCTTTCGTTCCGGACCTCGCCCGCGGGGACGGACCTCGTTTTTACCCCCGAGCCCGGCCGGGTAGGATTCCTCCACGCCTTCGCCCTCGCGGACCCGCCCCGGCTGGTGGTCGACCTCTACGCCCGGGAGCCCGAGTGGAGTCGAACGCTCGCTCCTGGGATCCGCCTCCGGATGCGCTACGCGCCGGTCCCCTACCCCCTCAAGCTGATCCTAGTCGAGGCCGACCCCGGTCGCTTCCGGCTGGTTCCGGTGGGCAAGCCGGGACAAAGGCGCCCACTTGGCGCGATGGCTCCCAAGGCCCTTGCCCTTTTGAACGGCGGCTACTTCGACCCGAAGACCGCCGCCCCCATCGGGCTTTGGGTGGTGGACGGGGTGACGCTTTCCTACCCCTACGGCCGGAGCGCCCTGGTCTGGGACGGCGGCCGGGTGGACGCGGTGATCCCGCGCTTTTCCGCCTGGGTCGAGCTCTCCGGCAGGCGCTATCCGGTGGGCCTCGCCGCCACCCCCGCCCGCTACACCGTCTACACCGCCCCGGGGGAGGTGGGCCGCCCCGGGGAAGCGGTGCTGGTGGTGGAAGAGGGCCGGGTGGTCGCCCGGCGGGACGCCCCCTACGCCCTCGCCGCCGGCCGCTGGGCCCTTGCCTACCCCAAGGGCGCCCTGCCCTTTTCCGCGGTGCCCCTCGGTACCGAGCTCCGCCTCCGGGTGCAGCTCGTGCCCCCGGTGCGCTACGCCCTCGAGGCCGGCCCCCTGCTGGTGCGAAGGGGGGCGCCCGCCTACCGCCCCGAGCGGGAGCGTTTCGCCAAAAACGCGATCCCCCTCACCAAGGTGACCTACCAGGCGGCGGTGGCCTGGACCCAGGACGGCGGGCTTTGGCTCGTGGTCAGCGAGAAGACCACCCCCGGGGTCCTGGCTCGGGGCCTCGCCGAGCTCGGGGCCTGGGGGGCGATCCGCATGGACTCGGGCGGTTCCGCCCAGCTCTGGGCGAGGGGGGAGCTCGTCTACCCGAAAAGGGCCCGCGAGGTAGTGAATGGCCTCGCCCTCTACTCCGCGCTCGGGCAGTAGCGCCTAAGCACGCACTCCGGGCAGCGGGGCCTTCGCGCGGTGCAGACGTAGCGCCCGTGGAGCACCATCGCGTGGTGCACGAAGATCCAGTCTTTCTCGGGAAAAAGCGCCTCGAGATCGCGTCCAATCTTCTCCGGGGTCTTGGCCTCGGAAAGGCAAAGCCGCCGGGCCAGCCGGGCCACGTGGGTGTCCACCGCGATCCCGGGCACGCCGAAGGCGGCCCCGGCGACCACGGTGGCGGTCTTCCACCCGACCCCGGGGAGGTTTCGCAGGACCTCGGGGTCTTTCGGGACCTCGCCGCCGTGTTCCTCGACGAGCCTTTTGGCGAGGGCCACCAGGTTCTTCGCCTTGGTCCGCCACAGCCCGAGGCTTTGGATCACCCGCCCCACCTCCTCGGGGTCGGCCTGGGCGAGGGCTTCGGGGGTCGGCCAGCGGGCGAAGAGCTTCGGGGTGACCCGGTTCACCCCCTTGTCGGTGGCCTGGGCGCTCAGCACCGTCGCCACCAAAAGCTCGAAGGGGTTTTTGTGCAAAAGCTCGGTCCGCGCCCCGGGATAGGCCTGCTTCAGGGCCCTCAGGATCGCACGGGCCCGTTTCCTTCTTTCCACCGGGGTCTCGGGCGGGCAGGCCACGGCTAGTAGGCCCGGGCGAAGACCACCCGCCGGCCGTAGGCCGCCGGACGCCCGCAGCGGATGCAGACCCCCTCGCCGGTCTCCCTGAGCGCCTCGTCGTCCTGCAGGACCCCGTGCTTCGGAAACTCGAGGGGGATCACCCGAGCCGTCGCCTTGGTCTCTTCCTGGATCGCCTTCTCGCAAGCCGGGTCGCCGCAGTGGTAGGCAAGGGCGAACCCCTCGGCCACCGCCTCCTTGAAGGCCTCGTAGTCGTCCACCACCCGGGTGCGGGCCTTCCGGTAAGTGAGGGCCCGGGAAAGGAGCGCCTCGTGGAAGGCCTCAAGCTGCGCGGGCAGGAGGTCTTTTAGCTCCCCCAGGGCGACCGTCTCCTTCTCGCCGATCCGGCTCTTGATCACCGCCGCGTTTGCCTCCACGTCCCGGGGTCCGAGCTCGACCCGGTAGGGCACGCCCCGGAGCTCCCAGTCGTGGAACTTGTAGCCCGGGGTGTACTGGTCGCGGTCGTCGGTGAAGACGCGGAGCCCGGCGGCGGCGAGCTCGGATTCGAGCGTCTTCGCCGCCGAAAGGACCCGCTCCTTGCTCTCGGCCTTGTAGATGGGAACGATCACCACCTGGATGGGGGCGAGCTTGGGGGGGAGGACGAGGCCCTGATCGTCGCCGTGGGTCATGATGATGCCCCCGATGATCCGCCAGGAGAGCCCCCAGGAGGTGGTCCAGACGTATTTTTCCTGGAGGTCCTTGTCCTGGAAGGTGATCTCGAAGGCGCGGGCGAAGTTCTGCCCCAAAAAGTGCGAGGTCGCCGACTGCAATGCCCGGCCGTCCTTCATCATTCCCTCGATCGTGGTGGTATAGACCGCCCCGGCGAACTTCTCGCGCTCGGTCTTCTTCCCGGGGATGACCGGGAGGGCGGCGTATTCCCGGGCGAACTTGAGGTAGACCCCGAGCATGCGGGCGGTTTCGTCCTCGGCCTCCTCCCGCGTCGCGTGGGCGGTGTGCCCCTCCTGCCAGAGGAACTCGCTGGTTCGAAGGAAGGGCCGGGTGCGCATCTCCCAGCGCACCACGTTGTTCCACTGGTTCAAGAGCTGGGGCAGGTCCCGCCAGGAGCGGATCCACCGCGACCACATGTAGCCGATGATCGTCTCCGAGGTGGGGCGCACCGCGAGCGGTTCCTCGAGCTCCTCGCCCCCGGCGTGGGTCACCACCGCGAGCTCAGGGGAAAACCCCTCGACGTGTTCGGCCTCCTTTTGCAGGAAGCTCAACGGGATGAAGAGGGGAAAGTAGGCGTTTTGGTGGCCGGTTTCCTTGAACATGCCGTCGAGCACGCGCTGGATGTTTTCCCAGAGCGCGTACCCGTAGGGGCGGACCACGATCGTGCCCCGGACCGGGGCGTAGTCGGCGAGCTCAGCGAGCTGGATCGTGTCCAGGTACCACTGGGAAAAGTCCTGGGATTGCGGGGTCGGGCCCTTGACCTTCGCCATCGCCCACCCGTTATAACACCCGGCGGGCGATCCGGAGGTAGACGAGGGTGGTGAGCACCGCCCCGGCGAAAGCCAGGGGGAAGATCGCCCCCTCCCCGAGCCTCCCCACGAGGAGCCCGGCGACCGGCGGGCCGAGCAGGCCGCCCGCGTCCCAGCTCGCGGTGAAGAGGCTGAAGGCCGAGCCCCGGAGCTGGGGCGGGGTGGCCTTGGTCACCGCCACGATGTTCGCCGGCAGGTAGACCCCGGCCCCGAGTCCCATCAGGGTGCCGCCGAAAAAGGCGGGGAGGGGGAGGGGCCAAAGCCAGAGCAAAAAAATCCCCGCGGTCGCCGCGAGAAAGCCAAAGAGCGCGACCCGGTAGGGGTTTTTCCGGTCCACCAGGATCCCCGCGGGCAGCCGGGCGAGCACCGAGACCAGGCTGTAGTAGCCGAAGAACGCCCCGACCCAGCTCGCGGGGAGCCCGTGGTGCACGAGGAAGAGGGGATAGAAGGCCTGGAGCACCGAGAAGACCGCGGCAAAGCCCGTGTTCGCCCAGGTCGCCGCCCGCACCCCGGCGATCCCGAGGGCGGCGGCAAACCCCTGCCACCAGCGCCCGGCCTGAGGCCTTTCCAGGGTTTCGGGCAGGCCGAGGAGGAGGGGGATCCAGGGGGCCTGGACGAGGACGAGGAGGAGGAAGACGCCCCGGGGACCGGCGAGGTCAAGAAGCGCGCCCCCGGCGGCGGTGCCCAGCATCACCCCGAGCCCGATCAGGAGGTTCCGGGTACCCATCACCCGGCCCACCGCGTCTTTGGGGGCGAGGTCCGAGGTCTGGGCCAGGGTGCTCGGGGCAAAGAGCGCCATCCCCACCCCCTGCAAAAAACGCCCGGCGAGCACGAGGGGGAGGGGGCCGAGGTAGAAAACCCCCGAGAGCGTGCTCGCGGAAAGCCCAAGAAGGGCCGGCCCCTTCCGGCTCCAGGCGTCGGCTGCCCAGCCGCCCCAGGGGCGGAGCAAAAGCCCCGCTAGCGGCATCAGCGCCACCGCCCAGCCGATCCACTCGGGCGCGAGGCCGAGCCTCTTGAGGTGGAGGGGAAGCACCGGGACGGTGAGCCCGTAGGCGAGGAAGAAGAAGAAGGTGGCGAGGTGGAGGCGAAGGATCGGACTCACGCGGGCATCCTACCGCAAGACTGACCGGCCGGTCAGCCCCGGCCTGGGGTAGGCTTTCAGCATGTACCGCGGAGGATTCTGCTCGCCTACGATGGCTCGGAGCACGCCCAGAAGGCGGCGGCGATCGCGGGGAAGGAGGCCCTCGCCCGGCGGGCGACGGCGGACGGGGAGCGGAGCCCTCGCGAGCCCGCGGGTCTCCGAGATCCACGGGGCCGACCTGATCGCAAGGGGGATCCGGTCGCTTACGGGGAGCCCGCTCGGGGTGATGCGGGCAAAGCGCCCGGCGCTCCTCGTCAAGTAGCGCGGACGCGGGGACCGAGCCAGGTCTTTCGGGCGTGGAGCTCGGAGCCGTCGGAAAACCGAATGCGAAGGGCGCGCCGGCGAGCGTCGAGGGAGAACTCCGTGATCCGCGCGAAAAGCGGTTGCTCCGCGCTCGCCTCCATCCAGTGCGCGTGGCCGTCGGAGCGGAAGTGCCACACCCCTCCGGGGAAGACGAGCTGGGCCTCGGTACCGGGGCGGTTCAAGTAGAAGGCAAATAGCGCGCGGCGGGCCCTTTGGGCTTCGGTCACGGCTTCTTGATCCGCCGGAGCTCGGGGGCCGGGGGTCCGTAGAGGTAGCGGCCGTAGTAGAGGAGGGCCCGCACCCGGTCGGGGGTAGGGACGCCGTCTGGGTCAAAGGCGGATTCGTCCTCCCAGACCGCCCGCACCCGGCCGACGAAGAGGTCGTGGTCGCCGGTGGGAAAGCGGCCAAAGGGCTCGAGCTCATAGGCGGCGAACGCCCCCTCGATGAGGGGCACCTCGAGCACCTCGCCCCAGGTGAGCTCGAGCCCAAAAGCCTTCGCCTTATCCACCTCCCGCCCGCTCGTCCCGCCGAGGGCAGCCACGAGCTCGGCCTTTCCGTAAGGGAAGAACATCACGCTAAAGGGCCGGCCCTCGGCGAGCAGGTGGTAGGTGTGGCGCTTCGGGCTCACCGCCACCCCGAAAAGCGGCGGCTCGAAGGAGAGCCCGGCGTCCCAGACCGCGGGCATGAAGTTCGCCCGGCTCTCCTTTTTGGGGTCTAAGACCCCGATCACCGCCACCGTGCCTGGGTAGTAGTGGTAGTAGCGCCGGAGTTTTTCGCCCACCCGCGTGACCTTCATGCGTCCTCCCAGGGTTCGAGCTCCTCGAGCTTCGCGGTCACCACCCCGCCGCTTGGGGTTTTGATCTCGACCTCGAGTTTCAGGGGATGGTGTTTCGCCACCTTACCGCAGACCCCGGATCGGGTACAGACCTTGGCGTTTTTCCTGGGGAGCTTCTCAAGGAGTTCTTTGTAGAGGGGATGCTCGTAGGCGATGCAGCAAAGCAGCCGCCCGCAGGGGCCGCTGATCTTCTCCGGGGAGAGGGGGAGCTGCTGGTCGCGGGCCATCCGGATCGTGCTCGGGCCGAACTCCTGGAGCCAGG
>JALSJG010000018.1 GCA_026989475.1 Thermaceae bacterium
AAGTAGCGGGCGGGGGTGAACCCGAACGCCCGGGCGACGAGGTTCGCCGGGAAGGACTCGAGCAGGGTGTTGTAGACCCGGACGGCGCCGTTGTAGTAGCGGCGGGCGAGGGCGAGGTCCTCCTCGACCTCGGCGAGGGCGTTTTGGAGCGCGAGGAAGTTCTTGCTCGCTTTGAGCTCGGGGTAGGCCTCGGCCACGGCGAGGAGCCGCGCGAGCTCCTCGGAGAGCGCCTCCTCGCCCTCGGGGTCAAAGCCCGCGCGAAGGGCGCTCACGCGTTCGAGCAGCGTGCGCTCGAAGTCGGCGTAGGCCCGGGTCGCCTCCGCCAGGCGGGGGATCAGGTCGTGGCGGCGCTTGAGCTGGGCCTCGACCCCGGCCCAGGCCTCCCGTACCGCGTTCTTCGCCGCCACCAGGCGGTTATAGAACCAGGCGAGGCCGAAGGCGACGGCGATCGCCACGGCCCACAAGGTGGCCAGCGCGGGGTTCACGCCTCTATGCTAAGGCCCGATGCCGGAGGAGGTCTTTGCGCTCGAGCCCCGGGACGGCTACCGCCCGCTGGTGGAGCAGGATCTGGTGGTGCTGGTGGGGCTCACCGGGGCGGGGAAGACCACGCTCGCCCGGGCGCTTGGGCTTCCCACGCTCCCCAACCGGCGCGCGCTCACCGACCGCTACGTGCTCGGCGAGCCGGTTTCCGACCGGGTGGAGCGGTTTCGCCGGGTGGCCGAATGGCGAAGGCGCCATCCCGGGGGGATCGCCGAGCTTTTGGCGAGGGGGTACGCGCCCCCGGAGCCGCTATGGCTCTTCGACGGGCTCAGGGGGGAGGGGGAGCTCGCTTATGCCCTTTCCCACCTGCCCCGGGCGCGGTTTCTGGTGCTCGAGCTCGACCACGGCACCCGCCTCCTCCGCCTCCTTGCCCGGGGGGACGCCTTCGACCGGGCCGAGGCGGAGGAGGGGGACCTCTTCGCCCTGGCCCGGGGGATGGTCCCCGAGGCGGCGCTACGGGAGGCGCTCCGGGTAGCCCCGGTGGAGGAGGTCCGAAGAAAGCTCCGGATCGTCGTCGAGGAGGCCAAGAACTACGGCTACGAGGGAGTGCGCCGGGTGCTCGGGCAGAATCCGAGGGCGCTTTTTTTAGACGCGAGGAGGCCCGTGGAGGCGCTCCTCGCCGAGGCCCGGGCCTGGCTGGAGGGGGCCGGTGCGGATCGTTGACCTGAGGCTTCGCTTTTTCCGGATCCCCCTTTCCGGGGAGCTCGCCTGGGGACGCGCGAGCCGGATGACGGCGCTCGAGCACGCGCTCGTCGAGGTGGAGCTCGAGGGCGGCGCCGTCGGCCGCGGGGAGATCGCGATCCGCCCCACGATCTACGGCGAGACCCAAGAGAGCGTCCTCGGCGCCCTTCGCTACCTGAAGCCCGGGCTCCTCGGCCGGCGGGCCGACGACGCGGCCGGCATCGCCGAGGTGTTCCGCCGGCTTCCCGGCAACCTCGCCGCCAAGGGGGGCCTCGACCTCGCGATCTGGTCGGCGCGGGCGGCGGCCGCCGGGGTGCCGCTTAAAAAACTCCTTCCGCCGGAAAAGGACCGGGTCGCGGTCGCCTACATCCTCGGCCTGGGCGACGAGGAGGCGGTGCTCGCCGACGCCGCCTTCGCCTACGAGCGGGGCGTGCGGGTCTTCAAGGTCAAGGTGGGGCGCGACCTCGCCGCCGATACCCGAAGGCTCGAGGCGTTAAAGCGCCGCTTCCCGGACGCGGCGCTCTACGCCGACGCCAACGAGACCCTCGATCCCGGGGAGGCCCCCCGCTACCTTATGGCCTGGCGGGAGTTCGGGCTTTTGTATGTCGAGGAGCCGCTTCCGGTGGAGCTCGTCCGGGAGCGGGCGGCGCTTAAGGCGCGGGGAATCCTTCCCCTTATCGCCGACGACTCCGCCTTCACCCCCCGCGACCTCGCCCGCGAGCTCGCCCTCGACACCTTCGACGTGCTGAACGTCAAGCCCGCCCGGAGCGGCTTCACCGCGAGCCTCGCGATGCTCGAGCTCGCCCGCCGCGCCGGTAAGCGGACGATGGTGGGGAGCCAGGCGTTTTCCACCTTTGGCGCCTACCACGCGCTTTTGCTTGCGCTTCGGGGCACGGTCACCGAGCCCAGCGAGCTCGCCTTTCACCTGAAGGCCGAAGGGGGCTTTTTCCCCTTTCCCAAAATCCGCGGGGGCTACCTCCACGCCCGGGACCTCCCCGAGGAAGCCTTCGACGAGGAGGCCTTCGCCCGCTACGAGCTGCGCTCGAGCACGAGCTTGTAGTTGCCCCGGGCGGTCTTTCCGAGAATCGCCTTCACCACTACCCGGCCGAGCCCCCGGGCCTCGATCACGCTCCCTTCGCCCACCTCGTCCTTGGCCTTGGCGACGCGCCCGTTTACGAGGACGTTTCCTTCCTTGATGCCCTTTTGAAAATAGCTCCGCGAGACCCCGAGCCCCTTCGCCCCCACCGCGTCCACCCGGAGCGAGGGCACCACCGCCACGACCTCCCGCGCCACGCCTTCAGGTTAGCGCCTTAGAATGCTCCCCGTGCCTCGCTGGCTCGCTTACTACCTGGCGCTGGTTCCGGTCTTTCCGCCGCTTTACCTCGCCGGGTTCTATGGGCTGCGCTTTTTTCGAAACCTGAAACCCGCGGTCCGGAACGCCTTGATCCTCTTCGTGGGGCTCGAGCTCCTCGCCGCGCTCCTTACCCCGCGCCCGCTCCTTTCCCTGCCGCTTGCCCTTCTCCGGGGCCTTTTCGTCCTGGGCCTGATCGGGGTGGGGGTCTGGCTCGGCCGCTCCGAGCGGCTCGGTCCTCTTCTCTACGGCTACCTCGCGGTCTACCTGGTGGCGCTTTTCACCAGCGGGATCACCCTGGGCGAGCGCCTCTTCCACTGGGCCCGGCTTGTCCACCCCTACTACACCACCGTCTCGCTGGGGCTCTCTGCCGCCCTCGGTCTTTGGCTCGCGGTAGGGGTGCCGGGCCTGCCCCGGTGGGTGCGCATCCTCGGCGGGTTGCTCGCCCTCGTCGTCCTGCTTTTCGCCGGGAGCCGGGGGGCGCTGCTTGCCCTCTTCGTCGGGGCGATGGCCGCCGCCATCTTCGGCGGGGCCCGGTTCCTGCGGGCCGTTGGGGTCGGCGGGGTGGCGCTCGGGATCGCCCTGTTGCTCGCCGAGAGCGAGCGCAAGGTGGGGGCGATCACCCGGCTTTTGAACCTCAAAAACCTCTCCGGCCGGGACAAGGTCTGGGAGGGGGCGGTCGAGGCCTTCCGCGCGCACCCCTTGGGGGGAAGCGGGCCGTACCAGCTTGGGCCCTACCTCGACCACCTTTATCGGGCGGGCTGCCACCTGTGGGTGGGGGCGGAACGGCTCGGCCTTAAGTGCCCCACCTGGCTCGAGCCCTTCGCCGGCGCCTGGCTCATCGCCCACAACGTCCTGCTCCACGCCCTCGGCGAGACCGGCGTGATCGGCACCCTCGGCTGGGCCGTGCTCTACCTCCTTTCCGGCTACGCCGTGCTGCGGGCCCGGGAGCCCCTGGTGGCGGCGATCTTCTTCGGATTCATGGCGATGGGCCTGGTGGACAATCCCACTCTGGTCCCGAGCCTATCCCTCGCCGAGGTCTTCTGGGTGGCGGTGGGCATCGCCGTCGTCCGCTCGGGGCTCGCGGTAGCGCCGGAGCAGGCGCTCCCGCGGAAGGTAGACCAGGCGCGGCTCGAGGCGCCTTAGCGGACGGCCGCCATAGAGCTTGTGCAGGATCCGCGTCCAAAGCCCCAGGCGAAGGGCAGTGAGGGGCGGTAGCGGCACCGCCTCAAAGCCCATCGGGGTCAGCAATTCCCAAAAGTGGGTGATCCCGAAGAAGACCTGCGTTTCCTTGAGCTCAGCCCGGGTGCGGGCGGCGCGGGCGAGGTCGGCGAGGGCGCGCTGACCGGCCCGGTAGGCGGCGACCGGGCTCACCTCCCCCAGACGCCGGAGCCGCTCGGAGTCCAGGTGGAGCTCGACCGCGGGGGTCCCCCTGGGATAGCCGGGTAGATCCAGGGGGAGCGGGGCGGGGCCGATCCGGAGGATCGCGTGGGGACCGTGGCCCAGCGGTTTTACCCGGTAGACCCGGGCAAAGGCGGCCTCCACCGGGGCGAGGAGCTTGGGCCCGAGCTCGCCGAGCCCGGCCACCACCGGACGGAGCTCGGCGAGGGGGGCCGGCCGGTAGCCGGCGGAGAGGAGCGCGGGCAAAAGGCGGGGAAGGGCGTTCGCCGCCACCTCGCCCCCCCGTCCGGCGTCGTGCATCACCACGATGCTCCCGGGGCGAACCCGGGCTAGGACCTTGGCGGCCACCGCTTTTGGCGTCGCCCCCGGCACCCAGTCCCCGGCCTCGACCTCCCACTGCACCGGCACCAGGCCGAGCCGCCGCGTGGCGAGAAGGAGCGGCCAGGTCCAGCCTCCGTGGGGAGGGCGGTAGTGGCGCACCGGCGTACCCGCGAGCTCCTCGAGCGCTTCCTTCGCCTCCGCGAGCTCGCCGTGGAGCCGGAGCGGGTTTTTCAGCCAGGCGTGGCGGTGGATCCCGCCGTGGAGGGCGACCTCGTGTCCGGCTGCGACGAGCGCTCGGACGAGCTCGGGGTGCTTCCTGGCCCGCTCGTGGAGCAGGAAGAAGGTGGCCCGCACCCCATGCTCGGCGAGGGCCTCGAGCACGGCTGGCGTGGTCCTGGGGTCGGGGCCGTCGTCGAAGGTGAGGGCGAGCTCGCCGCGGCCGGCGCGTACCCGGCTCGCCACCGCGAGGCCGAGCCGCTGGTGAAAAAGCCAGGGAAGGCCGGCGTGCAAGAGGGCGAGGAGGGTTCCCCCGGCGAGCCAGGGGTTCAAGCCGGCACCCCCACCAGCTCCCGGATCCGCGAGGCGGCGAGCCGCGCGGCGTCGGGCCGGCCGAGGGCCCGGGCGCGCTCGGCGAGGGGGGCGCGCGCCCCCGGGTCCTTGAGCCAGGAGTCGAGGAGCTCCATAAGCTCGCGGCGGCTCCTGGCGTAGCGCCCGGCGCCCTTTTGCTCGAGCCAGCGGGCGTTCGCCTCCTCGTGGCCGGGGATCGGTTTGTAGACCAGGTAGGGCTTGCCGGCGACCAGCGCCTCGGCGACCGTGAGCCCGCCCGCCTTGCCGAGGAGGAAGTCGGCGGCGGCGAAGAGCTCGGGGAAGAGCCCGCCCACGGGGTAGGTGAGGACCCGGACCGGGCCGTGGTCCTCTTGCTTCCTCTTTCCGTTTTTGCGAAAGCGCACCACCTGGGCGGGGCGCCCCAGGGCGATCACCGCTTGCACTGCCTCCTCCTGGGCGCGGTAGGCCTCGGTGGCGCCGCTTGCGATCAGGACCACGGGACGTTCGTCGAGCCCGTGCTTTTGGCGCATTGCCTCTCCCGGGGGAAGCTCCTGGAAGGCCTGGCGCACCGGGAGGCCGGTCACCGCGATCTTCGCCGGCGGGATCCCGAAACGCTCGAGGTCGGCGGCGGCCTCGGCGCTCGGGGCCAGGATCAAGTCGGCGGAGGTTTGCGCCCAGTGCCGGTGGGCGCGGAAGTCGGTGACCACCAGCACGTTGGCGAAGGGCCGGGGCACCGCCTCGCGCACCCGGCCGGCGAGGGCGGTGGCGGTGGGGAAGCTCGCGACCACCACGTCCGGCTCGAAGGCGAGCACGTCGGTCCGCATTGCCTCGAAGCCGGCCCGGTCGAACTGGGCGGTGATGATCCGGGGCTCGCGTTCCCGGTTGGTAAAGCGGTAGAACCACCCGTAAAGCCCGGGCCAGTGGCGGAGGGAGAACTGGTAGAGGCCCGCGACCGGGAGCCGCTGCCAGAGTGGGATGTACTCGAGGTAGTCGCGCTCGAGCCCCTCGCAACCCAGCGCCTCGTGCACCGCTAGGTTCGCGTGCAGGTGGCCACCGCCGAAGGACGCCGAGAGAAAGAGCGCGCGCATCAGCCCCGTATCCCCCTCCATCCTAGCCAGAGGAAAAAGGCCTCCGGGGCCCAGATGGCCACCGCCGGGGG
>JALSJG010000019.1 GCA_026989475.1 Thermaceae bacterium
GCGCGCGGCGATGCGGCGGTGCAGCACATTCTCATCCTAGCGGAGCGTAGGCTCTTCCCACCATGTGGAAGCTCGGAGTGGCGGTCGCGATCTGGGGCGTCGCCCTCGCCCAGGTGGGGCTCGAGCCCGTGGCGAAGGGGTTTTCCCGGCCCGTGGGCCTGGTGCAGGAACCCGGGGGCGGGCTGCTCGTGCTGCTACAGGAGGGCCGGATCGTGGAGCTCTCGGGGAAGCTCTGGCTCGACGTCGCGGACCGGGTCTCCTGCTGCGGCGAGCGGGGGCTTTTAGGCCTCGCCTTTCACCCCGACTACCCCAAGGACCCCCGGTTTTACCTGAACTACACCAACCAAAAGGGCGACACCGAGGTCTGGGAGTACCGCAAAAAGCGACCGGTGCGCCGGATCTTCTACCTCAAGCAGCCCTACGCCAACCACAACGGCGGCCACCTCGCCTTTGGCCCGGACGGGCTTCTCTACGTCGGCACCGGGGACGGCGGAGGGGCGGGCGACCCCCTGGAAGCCGCCCAGGACCCAAAAAGCCTCCTCGGGAAGATGCTCCGCTTCGACATCGAGACCCGCGATCCCGTCCCCGAGATCTGGGCGAAGGGCCTCCGAAACCCCTGGCGCTACAGCTTCGACCGCGAGACCGGCGACCTCTACATCGCCGACGTGGGGCAGGACAAGTGGGAGGAAGTGAACTTCGTACCGGCCGGGGAGGGAAAGGGCTGGAACTTCGGCTGGGACATCATGGAGGGCAGCCACTGCTACGAGCCTCCTACCGGGTGCCGTACCGAGGGGCTGGTGCTGCCGGTGCTCGAGTACGGCCACGACGAAGGCTGCAGCATCACCGGCGGCTACGTATACCGCGGCGGGGCAATCCCGGCGCTACGGGGCAAGTACGTCTTCGGCGACTTCTGTTCCGGCCGGGTCTGGGTGGGCTTTCGTGAGGGCGGCGTCTGGAAGCGGGAGCTTCTGCTAAAAACGCCCGCCCGCATCGCCTCCTTCGGGGAGGACGCGGCGGGCGAGCTCTACCTGGTGGACTACCGGGGCACGGTCTACCGGTTCGTACCCGCGCGGTAGCGCTCCATCGAGGCCTTGAGCTCCTCCAGGGCGGCGGATTTGTCCTTGAAACCGGTCACCTTCACCCACTTGCCCTTCTTGGCCTCGAGCGCCTTGTAGGTCTCGAAGAAGTTCTGGATCTCGTCGAGGATCCCCCGGGGCACGTCGGCAAGGTCTTGGACCTGGTCCCAGCGGGGGTCCTCGGCGACCACCCCGATGATCTTCGAGTCCGGCCCCTTTTCGTCCTCCATCTCGATGAGCGCCACCGGGCGCACCTCTACCAGGACCCCGGGCAAAAAGGGGAAGGTGGAGAGGATCACCCCGTCCAGGGGGTCGCCGTCCTCGGCCAGGGTCTGGGGGATGAAGCCGTAGTCGCCGGGGTAGACCTGGGACGAGGGCAACACCCGGTCGAGCTTGATCATCCCGGTCTCCTCGTCGAACTCGTACTTGTTCGCGCTCCGGGCGGGGACCTCGATCACCATGTGCACCACTTCCGGAGCCTTCTCGCCGATGGGAAGGTCGAAAAGCCTCGCCATGGCACTCATCTTACCGAGCCTTGAAGCCCGGCACCCCGCGTGCTAGCCTTGGGGCCCAAGGGGGGATATTTATGCGAAAACGTTGGTGGGTCCTGATCGCGGCGGTGTTCCTCGGCCTGGCCTGGGCGCGGGGGGACACCCTGGTCATTGCCCAGGGGGTGGACGCCACCACCCTCGACCCGGTGAACCACCAGGAAACCCCGACCGGGAACGTCACCGCCAACATCTTCGACAACTTCTACCGCCGGCTGCCGGACGGCTCCTACGAGCCGTGGCTGGGGGAGGCGAAGGCCCTCGACAACCTTACCTGGGAGCTCAAGATCAAGCCCGGGATCAAGTTCCATAACGGCGAGGAGCTCACCGCCGAGGTCCTCAAGTTCAACTTCGACCGCCTCCTCGACCCGAAAAAGCCCCTCAAGTACTCGACCTACTTCAAGCCCATCAAGAAGGTCGAGGTCACCGGCCAGTACACCCTCAAGGTCTACACCGAAAA
>JALSJG010000020.1 GCA_026989475.1 Thermaceae bacterium
GACCTTCGCATCAAGGAGTGGAGCACCTACGTCAAGCAGATCCTGAACCGCAAGCTCGACACCGACGCCTGGCTGATCGGCTGGGGCAACGCCCAGTTCGACGCCGACAACACCCTCTTCACCCTGCTCTACGGCGGCACCGTGGAGGGCGGCCCGCCGCAGAGCAAGTTCAGCTACTGGAAGGACCCCGAGTTCGACCCCTACGTGCTCGAAGCCCAGCAGATCGTGGACCAGGAAAAGCGCAAGGAGCTTTATAAGAAGGCGCTCGAGCGCGTGCGCCAGGGAGCGCCCTGGATCTTCCTCCACCAGCAGAAGGACATCTACGGGGTGGCCAAAAGGGTCAAGTGGCAGCCGCGGCCCGACGAGCTGCTCTGGGCCTTCGACATGGAGCTCGTGAAGTAGCCCGAAGTTGGTCGGCTTCCTTATCCGCAGACTCCTGCTCGTAGGGGTGGTCGCCTGGGGGGCGGCCACCCTGGCCTTCTTCCTTCTCTACCTCTCCGGCGACCCGGTGGACCTGCTCCTGCCGCTCGACGCCTCCCCCGAGGCCCGGGCCGAGCTCCGCCGGGCTTACGGCTTCGACGATCCCATCTACGTGCAGTACGGGCGGTACCTCTGGAAGCTCGCCCACGGCGACTTCGGGGTGAGCCTGAGAAGCCAGGAGCCGGCGCTCGGCCTCGTACTCGGCCGCATGCCGGCGACCCTCGAGCTCGCCGGCGCCGGCCTCCTCTTTGCCCTCGTCCTCGGGATCCCCGCCGGGGTGCTCGCCGCCCTCAAAAAGGGCACCTTCGCCGAGCTCCTGGTGCTGACCCTCGCCCTTTTGGGTCAGTCGATCCCGGTCTACTTCCTCGGCCTCGTCCTCATCATGGTCTTCGGGCTCAAGCTTCACTGGCTCCCGATCTCGGGCTACGGGACGTTCGCTCACCTGGTCCTGCCCACGATCACCGTGGGAACCTTCGTCACCGCCTCGATCGCCCGGCTCACCCGAAACGGCGTGCTCCAGGAGCTGAGGAGCGACTACGTCCGCACCGCCCGGGCCAAGGGGCTCGCCGAGCGGGTGGTGGTCTATAAACACGCCCTCAGGAACGCCGCCATCCCGGTGGTGACCATCGTCGGGCTGCAGCTCGGCACCCTGCTCTCGGGGGCGGTGATCACCGAGACGATCTTCGCCTGGCCGGGGATGGGGCGGTTCGTGCTCCTCGCGGTGGAACAGGGCGACTTTCCCGTGGTGCAGGCCTCGGTGATCGTCTTCGCTCTTCTTCTCGCGCTCGTGAACCTGGCGGTGGACCTCGCCTACCTCTGGCTCGACCCGAGGGTGCGCTATGCGTAGGCGGCTTTTTAAAAACCCGGCGGCGGTGGCCGGCATGCTGATCCTCCTCGCCTTCGTGCTGGCGGCGCTCCTGGCTCCTCAACTTGCCCCCCAGGACCCCACCGCCCAGGATCTCGCCGCCCGGCTCAAGCCTCCGGGCACCGAGGGGCACCTCCTCGGCACCGACCGGCTGGGGCGGGACATCCTCTCGCGGCTGATCTACGGCGCCCGGCTCTCGCTGCTGGTCGCGAGCGCGAGCGTCGCCATCGGGCTCTTATTGGGACTCCCGCTCGGGCTCGTCTCCGGCTACGCCGGTGGCAAGCTCGACGACTTCCTGATGCGCCTCGGCGACATCCAGCTCTCGCTCCCCTTCATCGTGCTGGTGATCGCGGTGATGGCCGCGCTCGGCCCAAGCCTTCTCAACACCATCCTGGTCCTCGGGGTCACGAGCTGGGTGGTCTACGCCCGGGTGGTGCGGGGGAGCGTGCTCAGCCTCAAAGAGCAGGAGTTCGCCCTGGCGGCGCGAGCGCTCGGGGCGAGCACGGGGAGGATCCTCCTCCGCCACCTGCTTCCGAACGCCCTGCCCCCCCTGGTCGTCGTCGCCACCCTCGAGCTCGCCCGCATCATCGTCGCCGAGGCAGCCCTTAGCTTCCTCGGCCTCTCCGGGGTTCCCCCTGAGATCCCGAGCTGGGGCCAGATGCTCGCGGACGGCCGCGAGGTGCTCTACTTCGGCGGTTGGTGGGTGGCCACCTTCCCGGGGCTCGCCATCAGCCTGGTGGTGCTCGGGATCAACCTCTTCGGCGACGCCCTCGCCGAGGTCCTGGACCCGAGAAGCCGCTAGATCCGGGCGTCCTCGATGAGCGCCCTCGCCCGCGCGGCGGGGGCGTTTTTGGGAAGCTCGGCAAGACCGAGCCGTTCCTCGAAGGTGGGAAGCCGCCGGCGCCAGAAGACCCCCACCGGGATCCGCTCGCCCCACGCCTCGGCGGCCTCCAAAAACGCCCCGGGGCTCGCCGCCTCAGGGTCGTAGCCGGCTTCCTTAAGGGGGTAGATCCGCTCGGCGAACCACTCCCGGGTGTGGAGGTCGTTGTAGGTGGGGCAGGGCTGGAGGATCTCGACGAGGGCAAGCCCCCGGTGGCGGACCCCCTCCGCGATCAGCTCGGAAAGGCCCTTGGTATCGAAGGCGAACCCCCGGGCGATGAAGGTAAACCCGGCGGCGTAGGCGAGGGCGAGCGGGTTGACCCTTCCCTGCAGGTTGGGCCGCGCAAGGCCCTTGGGCTTGGCCCCGAGCTCCAGCGTGGGGGCCGCCTGCCCCTTGGTCATGCCGTAGACCTCGTTGTTAAAGAGCAGGTACAAGAGATCCACGTTCCGCCGCCCCGCCCCCACGAAGTGGCCGGCACCGATCCCCATGCCGTCGCCGTCGCCGGCGATGGCGATCACGGTGAGCTCGGGCCGGGCGAGTTTCAGCCCCTGGGCCACCGGCAGGCCGCGGCCGTGCAGGGTGTGCAGGCCGTAGGCGTTCAGGTAGTGGACGGTCTTCGCGGAACAGCCGATCCCGGAGACGAGCGCCACCCGGTCGGACGAGAGCCCGAGGGCGGCAAACGCCCGGGTGAGGGCGGCGACGATCCCATAGTTGCCGCACCCCGGACACCAGTCCGAACCGAGCTCGGAGCGAAACGCGGCGGGCTTCACCTAAACCCCCTCCCTAAGCACCACCCGGGGGCCGGCCTCGCCCCGGGCGAAGGCACGAAAGGCCTCGGCGACCTCCTCGATCGTCATCGGCCGGCCGTTGTACTTGAGGATCGAGGTCTCGGGCAGGACACCAGCCTCCATCCTGATCAGGCGGGCGAGCTGGCCGGTGGCGTTTTGCTCGAGCACGGCCACCCGCTTCCCGGCCAAAACCTCCCCAAGGTTCGGGAAGGGCACGAGGAAACGCACCTGCAGGTACCCGATCCCAGGTGCCTCCGCAAGCGCCGCGAGCGCCGCCTCCTTCACCGAACCCCACCCCACCACCACCGCCGGGGCTTCGGGCCGGTAGTAGCGGTACATCGCCTCGGGCGCGAGCTCGGCCCGGAGCGCCTTTAGCTTTTTAAGCCGCTTATCCATCATCGCGACCCGAAGCTCGGGGTCCTCGGTGATGTGACCGTATTCGTCGTGCTCGTCCGAGGTGATCCAGTAGTACCCGCCCGGGGTACCCACGGGGGCGAAGGCAGAAACCCCGTCCTCGGCCCCGAGCCGGTAGCGGGGGAAGGCGGGCGCGGGCTCGGCGGTCCTGGGCTCAGCCAGCGGGACCGCGGGGTCAAAGGGCGAAAGGGTCTTTTGCACCTGGGCCAGGTGCTTGTCCGCGAGGTGGATGACCGGCATCTGGTAACGCCAGGCGAGGCGGAGGGCGAGGGCGGCGTCCTCGAACATCTCCTCCACGCTCCCCGAGGCGAGCACCGCGCGCGGAAACTCCCCGTGGCCGGCGAAGAGGGCGAAAAGC
>JALSJG010000021.1 GCA_026989475.1 Thermaceae bacterium
CCGGGGCGAGGAGGATCCGCTCTTTGAGCTCGCGGACGTCGTCCACCGAGTTGTTGCTGGCGGCGTCGATCTCGAGCACGTCGGGGTGGTTGCCCTCCCGCACCCGCCGGCAATGCGGGCACTCCCCGCAGGGGCGCCCCTCGGGTTCGGCCTCGCAACCCACCGCCATCGCCAGGATCCGGGCTAGGGTGGTCTTGCCCACCCCCCGGGGCCCGGAGAAAAGGTAGGCGTGGGCCAGCCGGCCTTTGGCGATGGCGGCGCGGAGGACTTCCTTTACGTGTTCCTGACCGACGACGGCGTCAAAGGTCGCCGGGCGCTGCTTGCGGTAGAGGGCGCCCATCGCCCCCCATCATAGTCAGCGGGGGAGAAAGCGCCGGAGGTACTCGAGGGCTTCGCGGAAGGGAAACGCGTAGACCGAGCCCGCGGGGGTATTGAACTCGAGCAGGTCGGGTCCCGGGACCTTGACCCGGCGCAAGACCAGGATCCCCTCCTCGGGCTCGAAGACCGCGACGTCGGCGGTGGTGTAGTTGGGGGCGTCGTCGGGCTCGTCCTCGAGGTCCTCCGGGCTCATCGTGGGGTAGCCCGGGGCTTCGAGGCGGGCGAGCGCCTCGGCGAGCTCGAGCGCGTCCGCCACCACCTCCTCGCCCTCGACGTCGCCGAAAAACCAAAGCCGAACCCGCCCGCCGGGAAGCGGATCGGCGGCGAGCCCCTCGGGGGCGCGCGGATCTTGCCTCCTCATGGTTCCCCTCCTATTGCGCATTATACACTCAACTTTTATGAGATAATCCTTCCTTAATCCGGGGCGTATAATGAAAACGCCGTGCGGATCGGCCCTTTGCTACTTCTGCTCACGGTGCTCCTGGGCGCTTGTTCCCGTTCCGATTACCGCGTGATCCACCGGGGCAGCTGGAACGGGCGCGTTCCCGCGCCCCAGGGTCCGGTCCTGCTCGTCGTGGAAACTCCCAGGGGCCTTTTCTCCCTCGACGAAAGCGCGCTTCGCAAGCTCACCTGGGTCGAGCTCAAGACCGTATTCCACCCCGAGGAGAAGAAGGGCACGGTCGGGGTCTTCCGGGGAGTTTGGCTTTCCCAGCTTCTCGCCGAGCTCGGCTACCCGGGTCCCAGCAAGGTGCGGTTTGCGGCGCTGGATGGGTACCAGATCGCGGTGGAGTGGCGTCGAATCGCCTCTTATGAGCCGATGCTCGCGCTCTATCGCGACGGCCGCCCCCTGCCCGAGCGGTACGGGCCGGTTCGGATCGTCTTCCCCTACCGACGCTTAAAGCCCGATCCGGTTGCGTACAATGCTTACTGGGTGTGGAAGCTTCACCGCATCGCCGTTCTTCCTTGAGCTCCCGGATTGCCCTTTGGGTAAGCTGGTTGCTGCTTGCTTTGCTGGCAGCCTACGGGATTTTCGGACTCTCCACGCTTTCCCGCGTGCACCGCGCGATCCTCGAGGCGGAACGGGCCGATACCGCTTACCAGTACAGCCAGGTGATCCGCACTCTGTACCGGGCGGCGGTTTCCTGTTACCAGGGCCGCCTCGACCGGACGATCCTGGAAGAGGTGCGACAGCGGGTGGTCCTCGCGATCGGGAGCCTCACCTTCGCCGATCTCTCGGAGGATTCCCGGGCCCGGCTTAAGGAGCTTTTGTCGGTGCTGGACCGGGATCTGCGTTGTTCCGATTATGCCGCCTGGGCGGAGCGGGTTTTCCCGGTGCAGGTGGAAGCGGTGGAGCGTTCGAACTGGCTCCGCGCCGAGATCAAGGCCCAGCTCCGCGGCTACCAGCGGAGCCTCCTCCTCGGGCTCGGCCTTTTGTTTTTTGCCGCCGCTTTGATCCTCTACCTGCTCGAGCGCCTGCGACTCGCCCAGGCGGCGGAGATCCAAGCGTTGGAAAACGAGAGCCGGTTCAAGTCCCGGTTGCTCGGCCTCGTGGCCCATGAGCTCCGCACCCCCCTGGCCGCGGTGGCGGGGTTTGCCGAGCTCGCCGCTCGAGCCCAGGACGAGGCCAGCCGCGAGCGCCATTTGCGGAGCCTTTCCGTGGCCAGCGAGCGAATGCGGGCGGCGCTTGCCACCTTCCTCGACCTGCACCGCCTCGAGACCGGCGCCGGAATCGGGGCCGAGCCCGAGCCCACCGACCTGGTGGCGGTGGCCCGGGAAGTCCTGGAGGTGGCCCGGGGTGCCCATCCCGGCGTGACCTTTTCCAGCGCGTTGCCGGAAGGGTCCATCGTGGTCAAAGTGGATCGAAACCGGATCGCCCACGCGGTCTTGAACCTTCTGGAAAACGCCGCCAAGTACGGGGACGGCGAGGTGGTGCTCAGGCTCCAGGCGGGGGAGCAATCGGTTCGGTTCGAGGTGGAGAGTGTGGGTCGGCTGGATCCTGAGGTGGCGGACCGGCTCTTCGCTCCCTTCGCCCGGCTTCCCGAACACAAAGGGGTGGAAGGGTGGGGGCTCGGACTCTCGCTGGTGCGGGAGGTGGCCGCCGCCCACGGGGGGCGGGCCGGGTTCGAGACCCGGCAAGGCCGGCTGATCTTCTTCGTCGAGCTTCCTAAGGCGCTCCGCGACGGTTCTCCGCCAGGCGAAGGAGCTCGAGGGGGCTAAAGGGCTTCGTAAGGTAGGCGTCGGCGCCGGCCGCCTGGCCCTTCTTGCGGCTTTCGTCGTCGTCGAGGGCGGTGAGCAGGACGACGAAGGTGTCCCGGTAAGGGGAGGCCTTGATCCGCCGGCAGACCTCGAAGCCGTCGTGCGCGCTGCCAAAGAGTAAAACGTCGAGCACCACCACGTCGGGATCGTGCTCGGCGAGGAGCTCCTCGATCCGGTCGCCGCTGCGGCTGGCCACCACCTGGTGGCCGAGCGGCTCGAAGGTGGCTTTGAGGAGCTCCTCCATCAAGGGTTCGTCCTCAACGACCAGGATCTTCATGCGCCTCCAGCCAGATCAGGTTCTCGAGGAGGGATTCCAGGGGAAGCTCGAGAAATACCGCGACCAGCACGGGGTCCAGCCGTTCTCCCGCGAGCGTTGCGAGGCGCTCCCGGGCAGCGGGGACGGAGAGTCGCTTAAGCAGGTAGGTTTGGTAGTCGAAGGCCTCGGCCACCGCCAGCACCCGGGCTCCGAGCGGAATGGCTTCTCCCGCGAGGCCCTCGGGACCGCCCCCGCCGTTCCAGGCTTCGTGGTGGTGGCGGACCCAGACCGCCCCCTCGGTGAAGCCGGGAAGGGTGGCGAGGGCCTCGGCCCCGAGCTGGGCGTGGGCCAGGAAGGCCTCGCGTACCTCCGCTTCGGGCGCCCGATCCTCGGCCAGTGCTCGAGCCCAGGCCTGGACGGTGGTGTCAGCGAGGGCGAGGAGTCCGATGTCGTGGAGCCGGGCGGCGCGAAGAAGCGCCCGGCGGGGCAGGGGCTCGCCCAGGGCGCGGTTCAGGTGGTCCGCCCAGTAGGCAACCCGGCGGTAGTGGCCCTTAAGCTGGGGGAAGCGGCGCTCTAAAAGGCGCACGAACGCCTCCTCCCAGGCCGCCTCGGCCTCTTCCCGGGCGGCGTAGACCTGCGCCAGGTCGCGGGCGTAGCGGACGAGCTGTTCGTCCAGGGCCATCTTGCCTTCAGGTTACCAGCGAATCCAACGAGGGCTTGTCGGCAAAAACCAACGGACGGCAAAAACCCCGAAAGCGAAACCCCCAAGGTGGGCCCAAAACGCAATGCCGGGAACGCCCATGAGCGCCTCGATGAACTGCAAAAGCGCCCAGTAGCCGAGGTAAAACCAGGCGGGAAGGTAGAAGAAGATCGGGTAGAAGAAAAGGAGCACCATGGTGAGCACGGGGGCCCGGGGGAAGAGGACGTAGTAGGCGCCGAGCACCGCGCTGATCGCGCCGGAAGCGCCGATCATCGGGGCGGAGGAGCCCGCCATCAAGACGCCCTGGGCCAGCGCTGCCGCCACCCCGCCGAGGAGGTAGAAGGCCAGGAAGCGGCCGGGCCCCAGCCGATCCTCGACGTTGTCGCCGAAAACCCAGAGGAACCACATGTTCCCGAGAATGTGGGCGATTCCCCCGTGGAGGAACATGCTGGTGAAAAGGGTGTAGGCCCGTCCCAGGGGGTCTTCCCAGAAAAGCCGGGGCACGAAGCCGAAGGTGTAAAAAAGTTCCTTTAGCTTTTGCTCCGGGAGCAAGAGCTCGTAGAGGAAGACCAGGGCGTTGGCCGCGACCAGGTACTTGACCAGGATCGCGGGTCGCCGCGCGCGGTTGATGTCGGCGACCGGGAACATGCCTGCATTCTTGCATAACTTTTTCCCGCGTAGACTTGGGGCATGCGCATTCTGGTAACCAACGACGACGGCATCTTCTCGCCGGGGATCAAGGCGCTGGCGCGGGCGATGGCCGAGCTCGGCGAGGTGGTGGTGGTGGCCCCGGATATCGAGCAGTCGGCGGTGGGGCACGGGATCACCCTGCGCCGGCCGCTCCGCTTTAAGCACACCGCGAGCGCGGGGCTCGAGCCCATTCCCGCCTACCGCGTGGACGGCACCCCGGCGGACTGCGTCGTCCTCGGTGTGCACCTCAAAGGCCCCTTCGACCTGGTGGTCTCGGGGATCAACCTGGGGGTGAACCTGGGGCTCGACATCACCAGCTCGGGAACCGTCGCCGGGGCGATGGAGGCGGTGAGCCTGGGGATCCCGGCGGTGGCGGTGAGCCTCGACACCGTGCGCATGGAGGAGCTCGACTTCACCCACGCCGCCCGGGCGGCGCTCCGGGTCGCCCGCTGGGTCGCCGAGCACGGGCTTCCGAAGAAGGTGCTCTTGAACGTCAACGTGCCCGCCGGAAGGCCCAAGGGCTTTCGGGTGGTGGGCCTCGTCGAGCGCTATTTCGAGGACCAGGTGATCGAGCGTAAGGACCCCGCCGGGGTCCCCTACTACTGGATCGCCGGGGAGCCCACCCGCAGCGCCGAGCCCGGCACCGATCTCTGGGCGATCGAGGAGGGTTACGTGGCGGTCACCCCGGTGAACCTCGACTTCGCCGACCGCGCCCTCATGCCGGCCCTGAAAGGCGAACTCGAAGGCCCGTGCGCAGCTTGAGCCGGTCTTTGGCCGAGCCCTCGCGGACGGCGATCTCGAGGAGGCCGGCGGAGCCGGTGTAGCAAAGGGCCTCCCCCGGGGCCACGTCGCTGAAGGTGGAATGGCAGGGGAGCTCCCGCTCCCCGATCCGAAGCCTTGCCCCCGGGGGCGGGGGGCCCTGGATCGTGGTGATCGCGTTCCCGAAGCGGTCGAAGGTGAGGATCTCGCCGTCGGGGCCGGGGGTGAGGGCGAGCGGCAGGCGGACGAGCGCGCCGGGGTCCAGGGGTTCGCCGAGTCGCTCGAGGGGGACCCCCTTGGCGAGCGCCGCCGCCGCGGGGGCGAAGACGTCGCGGCCGTGGAAGGTGCGGCTCGCCCCCGGCGGGACCGGGAGGACCCGGGCGGCGGTGGCCGGGTCCTCGGCGAGGGCGAGGGTGAGGATCCCGTTGTCCGGAGCGACGAAGAGGAGGCGTCGGGTGCGGACCGCGACCGCCCGGCGCCCGCTTCCCACCCCGGGGTCCACCACCGCGAGCACCACCGCCCCCTCGGGGAGGTAGGGGGCGGCCTCGAAGAGGGCGTAGGCGGCCCGGCGCAGATCGCCCGGGGGGAGGTCGTGGGCGAGGTCGAACTGGGGAGCGCTCGGGGCTCGGGCGTGGATCACCGCCCGCACCACCCCGGCGTAGGGGTCCTCGCTGCCGAAGTCCGAGAGAAAGAAGACCGGCCGCATGCCCGTATTATGGGCGTATGTACCGGCGCATCCTGGTTCCCACCGACGGCAGCGACTGCGCCCAGCAGGCCGAGGCCGAGGGGCTCCGGCTGGCGAAGGCCACCGGGGGGAAGGTGACCTTCCTCCACGTGCTCGCAAGCCCGAGCACCCTGGTACCGCTCCCGGCGCTGCCGGACGACCTGGATTACAACCTTGCCAAGGCCTTTCAGAACCT
>JALSJG010000022.1 GCA_026989475.1 Thermaceae bacterium
GAGTGTTCCTTTATAAGGCACCCGCTCGGGTTCCTCACCTTCCCTCGCCTATACTGAGGTTGCCGATGCTTCGACGCCCCTTGAACCTCTGGCTCTTGATCCTGGTGGCCATCCTGGTGGCCTGGGCAGTGAGCCTCGGGAGCCCCCAGCGGGTAAGCGGCACCCTGCCCTATTCGACCTTCCTCTCCGAGGTGGAGGCGGGGCGGGTGCAGACGGTCACGATCCGCGGCAACCGGATCGAGGGTCGGCTTGCCGACGGATCCTCCTACGTCACCTACGCCCCCGCGCCCCCCGAGACCCAGGCGGTGCGGGCCTGGTCCGAGCGGGGGATCGAGGTCCGGGTGGCGCCCCCGGGGGGGGCCTCGCCCTGGCCCGGCCTTTTGGTTCCCCTGTTCGCGGTGGGGCTTTTGCTTCTTGGGTTTTGGTACTTCTCCCGCGCGCCCCGGGGCGGCGGGGACGCGAGCGGGGCCTTTGGGTTCACCAAGAGCCGCGCCAAGGTGCTGACCGAGGCACCCAAGGTCACCTTCAAGGACGTCGCCGGGGCCGAGGAGGCCAAGGAGGAGCTTAAGGAGATCGTCGAGTTCCTGAAGCACCCCGAGCGCTTCCACCAGATGGGTGCGCGCATCCCCAAGGGGGTGCTCCTCGTCGGGCCTCCGGGGTCGGGCAAGACCCACATCGCCCGGGCGGTGGCCGGGGAGGCGCGGGTGCCCTTTATCGCCGCGAGCGGTTCCGACTTCGTGGAGATGTTCGTGGGCGTGGGCGCCGCGCGGGTCCGCGACCTCTTCGAGACCGCCCGCCGCCACGCCCCCTGTATCGTCTTCATCGACGAGATCGACGCGGTGGGCCGTAAGCGAGGGCTTTCCGTCGGCGGCGGCAACGACGAGCGGGAGCAGACCCTGAACCAACTCCTCGTCGAGCTCGACGGCTTCACCAAGGAGACCAACATCATCGTGATGGCGGCGACGAACCGCCCCGACGTCCTCGACCCCGCGCTTCTGCGCCCCGGCCGCTTCGACCGCCAGATCGAGATCGGGGCGCCGGACGTCAAGGGACGGGAGGCGATTCTCAGGATCCACGCCCGGGGCAAGCCCCTCGCCGAGGACGTGGACCTCGCGGTGGTGGCCCGGCGCACCCCCGGGTTCGTGGGGGCGGACCTCGAGAACCTCTTGAACGAGGCCGCCCTCCTCGCCGCCCGCGAGGGCCGGCGGAAGATCACCATGGCCGACCTCGAGGAGGCCGCCGACCGGGTGATGATGGGCCCGGCCAAAAAGAGCATGGTCCTCACCGATCGGGACAAGCGGATCACCGCCTTCCACGAGGCCGGCCACGCCCTCGCCGCCCACTTCCTGGAGCACGCCGAGGGGGTGCACAAGGTGACGATCGTCCCCCGGGCGCGGGCGCTCGGCTTCATGATGCCGGCGAGGGAGGAGCTCCTTCACTGGACGAAAAAGCGCCTCCTTGACCAGATCGCGGTGGCGCTCGCCGGCCGGGCGGCCGAGGAACTCGTCTTCGACGACGTCACCACCGGGGCGGAAAACGACTTCCGCCAGGCCACCGAGCTCGCCCGCCGGATGATCACCGAGTGGGGGATGCACCCCGAGTTCGGCACCGTGGCCTACGCCGAGCGCGAGGAGAGCTACCTCGGCGGCTACGAGACCCGGCGCTACTCCGAGGCCACCGCCCGCCGCATCGACGAGGCGGTGAAGGAGCTGATCCGGGAGCAGTACGAGCGGGTGAAGACCCTCCTCACCGAGAAGCGGGAGGTGCTCGAGCGGGTGGCCGAGGCGCTTCTCGAGCACGAGACCCTCACCGCCGAGATGTTCGAGCGGGTGGTGATCGGGCTCGACCCCGTGGCGCCGCAGCCCGGGGCGGACTCGGATACCGAAGAGGCAAAGCCCAGGCGACGGGTGATCCCCAAGATCAAGCCCGGTCTCGGCGGGGCCTAAGACGAAGGGCGGGGGCCCGGGCCCCCGCCCTTCGGTAAGGGCTTTGGGTCTACTGCTTGACCTTCTCCTTGAGGGCCTTGCCGGGCTTGAAGGCCGGGTACTTGCTGGCGGGAATCTTGATCTTCTCGGTGGTGCCCGGCTTCACGCCCACGCGGGCCTTGCGCTTCCGGACCTCGAAGGTGCCGAAGCCGGTGAGCTGGACCTTGTAGTCGCGGTCCAGCATCTCGGCGATCTCGTTCAGAAAGGCGTCGACAACCGCCTTGACGTCTTTCTTCTTCATGCCGGTGACGTCGGCGACGTGGTTTACCAGATCCGCTTTGGTTACCGTCTTTTTCGCCATAGTTCCACCACCTCCCTAATATTTCCCTTACGACCGGGACTATAACACAGTCCACCCTTTACCCGCAAGCAAAATGCCCGTTTTCTTTACCTCCCTTCGGGCTGCTTGGGGGGAGCGAAGGATTCCTCGGGAAGGTACTCGGGCGGAAGCAGCCGGGCGACCGCCTCCTCGAGCGCGCGGGTCGCTTCCTGGAGGCTTTTTTTGTCGAGCCCGAGACCGGAGAAATCAAGGGGCGGTCCGTAACGCACGGTCACCGGGGTGAAGGGGCGGGGGCCTTTCCCCACCGGCCAGGCCTTGTCGCTCCCGATCACCGCCGCGGGCACGACCCGCGCCCCGGTGCGGACGGCGATCGCCGCCGCCCCGGTCTTGAAGGGCTGGAGCTTGCCGGTGCGGGAGCGGGTGCCCTCGGGGAAGATGCCGAAGGCGAGGCCCGCTTTGAGCGCCCGGATCGCCGCCTTGACTGCCGAGAGATCGCCGGCGCCGCGCTCCAGGGGGATGGCGTAGAGCCGGGGGACGAGCCAGGAGAGGACCGGCATCTTGAAGAGTTCGGCCTTGGCCACGAAGGCCACCGGCCGGGGCACCCCGTAGGCGAGGACGATCGGGTCCAGGGTGGAGAGGTGGTTCGCGGCGATCAGCACCGGCCCCTCCTCGGGGACGTGCTCGGCGCCCTCGATCCGGAGGCGAAAAAGCGGCTTGAT
>JALSJG010000023.1 GCA_026989475.1 Thermaceae bacterium
GCAGGTAGGCCTCGGCCTCGCGGAAGGAAAGGTAGCCGGGGACGTAGGGGAAGAGCGCTTTTTCGGGGACGTGGGCGCTGGCGGCGGCGAGGGGTTGCTGGCGCGCCCGGTCCCAGAGCACCGCCACCGCGAAAAGCCCCTGCCCGCGCTTGGCGCTCGCGTCCAGGGCGGCGACCCGGCGGGCCCGCCGGGGATCGCCCGCAAGCCGGATCCGGCTTCTCAGCGCGTTTTGCAGCGCCCGGGCCTCATCGAGGCTCGCGGGCCGCGGGAAGGGACGCATCTAGCCGGCCGCCTCCCGCAGGCGCTCGAGCACCTCGTGGTCCCCCGGGTCCTTGCGGTAGAGAAGCGCGAGGTAGTAGCCGGTCCAGGCCAGGCGGTACCAGTAGGCGAGGGCCTCGGGGAGGGGGCCTTTAGCCTTCGGGGGCTCGAGCTCCTCCAGGTAGTCCACCCGGGTGGCGAGCACCTCCTTCGCGAGCCGGGTCTCCTCGTCGTCGCCGAGGACCACCGCCACTAGCGGGTCCCCCTGCTCGTGCCGGGCCTCGAGGGCGGTGATGAAGAACTCGAGCGCTGCCGGTGGCGGAGCGATCGAGAGGCTCTTCGCGACCCGGGCGAAGGCCTGCTGCAGGGCCTGGGCCAGCATCGGGTAGCGCTCGGAGGCGACCCAGAGGGGGATGCGCTCGATCAGCCCCCAGGCCAGGAGCTTCGCCGGGTTCTCGGGGCTTTCCACGTAGGGGGCGAGCCGCTCGGCCTCGGCGGCCAGGGCCGCGTCCACCTGGGCACCGAGCTCGCCCTCGCCGGTGGCCTCGAGCACGTAGCGCAGGTAGCGGTAGGGGGAGAGCGGGGAGGAGGGGACGAGGACCTCGGCCTCGGGGCCGAAGCCGAGGACCACCACCCGCTCGCTCTCCTCCCGGGCGGCGGCGAGCAGGCCCTCGAGCCGGCCGAGGCCGTACCCCCCGGCGAGCACGAAGGTGGTGCCCCGGGCGAGCGCGTCGGGGAAGCGGCTCCTTAAAAGCTCCGCCGGCCACCAGCCCTCGCCGAGCCCCACCACCCCGTAGGGCGGGGGAAAGGGGCCCTCGGGCCTCGGAAAGTCGCCCGGAAGGTGCTCGAGCGCCCGCCCCAGCCGGCTTTGATCGGCCTTGTAGGTCTCTAGGTGGTCGAGGTCGGGGAGGGCTTCCATCGCCCCCATCCTACGACGGCGCCGGTGGCGAAGAGGGCGAAGAGCGCGACGAGGGCCGCCCCCGGGCCCTCCCGGGGGAGGAAGGCGAGGAGGAGAAGGAGGAGCCCGACCCCGGCGAGGGCACGCCAGGGGCCGAGGGGCTTTCGCAGGAAGAGAAACCCCGCCGCCGCCCCCATCGGTCCTCCCAGGTGGGGGAAGGCGAGCCCGAGGGCGAGCGCCGGGGCCCAGAGCCAAAGGGCGGGCGTCCGGCGGGGCAGGAGGAAAGCGAGCAAAGCCCCAAGCGCCCACCCGGCGAGCACATCCCCCGGGAAGTGGACCCCGAGCTCGACCCGGGAAAGCCCCACGAATAGCGCCCAGAGCGCTCCCAGCAGGTAGCCCCAGGCGGGGCCGCCGCGGGCGAGGTAAAGGCCAACGAGCGCCGCCAGGGTGGCGTGGCCGCTCGGGAAGCTCGGGTCGCTGGCCCCGGCGAGGGCGGGGGGATAGGCGAGCTCGGGGGCGAGGGCGAAGGGGCGGGGGAGGTCGAAGGCGGCCTTCAACAGGCGCACCGCTCCCCAGCCCGCCGCCAGCGCGAACCCGAGCGCGGGCCGGCCCCGGGCGAGGGCGAGGTAGAGGGCGAGGAGGAAGTAAAGGAGCCCGCTTCCCGCCTCGGTGAGCGCGTGCCAAAACCCCTCGGGCCCGGGGATCGCCGCCTGCCAGGCGGAAAGGGCCTCCAGGCTACGCATGGCATCCAGCCTACCCGGTAGGCTTGCCATGGTGCGGCGCCTTTTCCTCTTCGGGCTCCTTGCCTTGCTGCTTACGGCCTGCGTGGAGAGCGAGGCCCGGCTGGTCTGGCGGACGGACGGCGCGATGGCGCTCGAGCTCCGCCTCTCCGGCGAGGCGGCGCTGCTCGAGGGGATCGCACCCCGACTCGCCGCCCAGGGGTTTTCGGTGCGGCAAGACCGCTCCGGGGTCCGCGCCGAGCGACCGCTCAAGGCCCCGGGCTGGGACCGCCTCTCGGGCTGGCTCCCGGGGCGCTTCGCCTACCGGGACCCAAGCGGGGTGACGCTCAGCCGGACGAGCTACCTCCTCTTCGAGGACTACCGTCTCTCGGGCCGGTTCGTGCCGCTCGAGGCCGCCGGGCTCCCCCCCTTCCTCGCCGCCGCCCCCTTTCGCTTCGTGGTCGAGGCCCCCTTTTTGCCGGCGAGGAGCAACGCCTCGGAAGACCGGGGCCGCATCCAGGTCTGGGAGGGGAGGCTCGGGGATCCCTTCGAGATCGAGCTCGTCTACCGGCTCTGGTACCCCGAGCGGGCGGCGGTGTTCGCCCTGCTCATTGGCTTAGTTCTTTGGCGTAGGTTACGACGGCCTCGAGCGGGGTAAAGCCGAGCCGCTCGTAGAGGCGGCGGGCCTCCTTTTCGTGGTCGTGGGCCCGCACCCGGACCACCGGGGCCCCGGCCGAGCGGGCCTCGGAGAGCGCCGTGCTGAGCAGGGCCTGGCCGATCCCCCGGCCCCGGGCCTCGGGGATCACCCCGAGGTAGGCGACCTCGGCCCCTTCGGGGGTGAGCTCGAGCTCCACCATCCCCACCGGCTCCTCCCCCGCGTAGGCGAAGAAGAGGCGGTTTTCCGGGGCGGCGAAGTGCTCGAGGAGCTCGAGGTCGCTCCAGGATAGCCGGAGGCTCCAGCCCTCGTCGGCGGCCCGGTAGAGCCTCCGGTAGACCTCG
>JALSJG010000024.1 GCA_026989475.1 Thermaceae bacterium
AGGGTCGCGTTCTTTTCGGGATCCTGCATCAACGCCACCGTCACCGGGATCAGGGTCCCGGTACGGGGATCGGCCTCGACCACCCGACGCTGCGCCTCGTTGGGCCTTAGCATGAGGAGCAAGAGGGGCGGAAACTCGTAGCCGCGGTTGCGGATGGTGACCCCCACATCCAGTACCTTCTCCACCGGATAACCGGCGTCCGCCAAGGCCCGCTCGATGGCCTTGCGGTTCTCCTCGAAATCCCCCGGCAGGGCCCCCAGGTGGGCGGGCAGGGCGAGGGCAATCCCGAGGAAAAGCAGTAGCGCCAGATACCTTTTCATAAGGATTCCTCCTTTCCCTAAGCCTACGGAAGCTCGACCCAGGGATAGAGCTCCCGGGTCAAAGGGTCGATTCGCAGTCGCTCGCGGGCGGGCATGCGGACTTTTGGCAGCGTCTCCCTGCTGGCCACGAAGTCCTCCGGCACGATGCCGTTTTCCACCAGGAGGTACGCCACCAGCGCGTACACCTCGTCGGCGCTCAGCCGGTGCGGCTCCTGGAAGGGCATGGCCCGGTAGATGTAATCAAACAGCGTGGTGGCGTAGGGCCAGTAGTTGCCGATCGCGAAGCGGTGGGGCGGTAGCTCGGGGGAGAAGGGCTCGGCGGCGACCAGCCGGTCGAAGGGGGCCCCCTCCCCGTTCGGGCCGTGGCAGGAGGCGCACTCGAAGGCGTAGATCTCGAAGCCGGTAGCGTAATCCCCCTCCCCTTCCGGCAGCCCACGGCCGTCGGGAAGGACGACCGGGGTCACGTCGTAAGCCCGTAGCTCCTCCGGGGTCAGCTCCCGCCCCAGACCCAGCCGTTCGGCGAACGCGAGCGCGAGTGCCACCAGGACGAGCAGGGGTAGTACCCTAACCATCGAGCACCTCCCCCCCGCATCCTCCCGCCGCGAGGGGAGGAAGCCTGGTCCCGGCAAGCGGGGGATCCCCATTTTCCACCCCGCCGTCGGAGCGGATCCGCCAGGCCTGGATCGCGTTGTAGTGGTAGCGGTTGTTTCGCGCCCAGCGCCGGAAGAACTCCTCGCGGGTAGGCTGCACGTTCCCCTTTTCGTCGATCGCCCGGCTTTGAATCACGGTTTCCTTCCCATCCCAGCGCCAGGGAAAGGTAAAGCGGGTAAGGGCCCGATCGAGGACCGGCTCGGAAAGCCGGGCGGCTTGCCAGGTCCGCCCCCCGTCGGTGGACACCTCGACCCGCGCGATGCGCCCGAAACCGCTCCAGGCGAGCCCGCGGATCTCGTGAAAGCCGAGCTCGATGCGCTGCCCCCCGGACGGGCGGGTGATGATCGACTGCGGCTCCATCACCCAGGTAAAGGCGTCCACGGTGCCATCGGGACGGACATCGGTGTACTCGCTCGTCTCCCCCTTACTCATCGCGGGCTGGTCGGAGATCAGGATCCTCCGCAGCCACTTGACCTGGATGCTGCCCTCCCAGCCCGGCACCACGAGCCGCACCGGGTAGCCGTTTTCCGGGCGGAGCGCCTCGCCGTTTTGGCGGAAGGCCACCAGCACGTCGGCCAGCGCCTTGTCGATGGGAATCGAACGCACCCAGGCGGAGGCGTCGGCGCCCTCGGCGATCACCCACCGGGCCTCGGGCTTGAGCCCCGCCTCCTCCAGCAGGATCCGGAGCGGGACCCCGGTCCACTCCGCCCCCGAGACCAGGCCCCGGCTCCGGGTCGCGGTCAGGGTAGGCTCGGGCGGTTCCCGGTAGCCGTTTTGTCCGTTGCCCGCGCACTCGATGAAGTAGATCCGCGACTCGGTGGGCATCCGCATCAGGGTCTCGAGGTCGAAGATCAGGGGACGCTCCACCAGGCCGTGGATCACGAGCCGCCACTTCTTGGGATCGATCTCCGGCACCCCGGCGTGGTCCCGTTCAAAGTGGAGGCCACCCGGATGGATGATCCCGTCGAGCTCGCTGATCGGCGCGAACGCCGCGCCGGTATGAAGGCTTGGCAGGTTGGGCGAGATGTACCGGCGGACGTGGGCCTCGAAACGGCTCCGTTCACCCACCGGGCTTAAGGGCTTGCCCAGCCGGGGCGCCGGCGGGAAGGGATCGAACTCGACCGCGATCACCCGCGCGCTACCGGCCGCAAGGGCCGCGGCCAGGGTTTTGAGAAAGCCTCTCCGGTCCATGGCTATCGCGTGAAACCGGGCACATCGAGCAGGTTGCCGTTGGCCCGGTAACGGATGTAGAGGGCCAGGGCGATGTGGGGCTCGGAATAGAACTCGGGATGAGGGATCTGGATCGAGTCGTAACAGAAGTTGATCCGGTCCTCGAGGGTATACATCTTGTCGAAGCTAAAGGTGTAGGCCGGCCAGTGGTCGCTGAGGCCCTGCTCGGGACTGCGGATCGGCGAGAGCCGGATCCGCCGCCCGGGGTAGCGATCGTGGCAGGCCGCGCAGGAGAGGTCCATCTGGCCCGCGCGCCAGAACCAGAGCTTCTCCCCGAGGGCGAACATCTCCTTCTCCTTGGGGTGCTCGACCTTTACGTTGATCGGCATCTCGTTGGAGAAACTGGCGATGTAGCTCGCGAGCGCCACCACTTCCTCGCGACCGAAATCCTCCTCGTACTTCAGGCCGAGGACATTTTCCAGGCAGCTCTTGATCCGGGTGTCGAGGTCCTCGACCCGGTCGGTATCGGGGAAATATCGGGGTAGCTCGGCGTAGGCCCCCTCCAGTACGCCCGGACCCTTGCCGAAGTCGCAATCGGCCATCGTCTTACCCTGGCCCTCCAGGGTCTGAAAGAGCTCCTCCCCCATCGCCACGAAGAGCTCGCCGGGGTGGACCCCCCCTGATTGCTCCAGAAAGAGCCGTCGCTGCTTTTTCGCCTCCTCGGCCGGCGAGAGCGCGAGGGCAAGGGTCATGAGGCCGGCACCGAGCAAAAGCCAGCGGATCATGGACCACCCCCCACCGCGGGATTGAGCGGGCTTTCGGGATCCAGCAGGTAGGCGACGAGATCGGCGATCTCCTCGGGGGTGAGCCGGCCGTTCACGCCATAACGGGGCATGGTGGAGCAGGGAACGGTAATCCAGGAGCTAAAGATCTTCTCGTAGGTATAGCGCACAACCGCCTCGCTCCTTCCCCTCACGCCGTAGTTGGTCAAGGGCGGGCCGACATCCCCGAAGGCCGGCTCCCCGGGTTCCCCCGCGTGGCAGGCGTAGCAGTTCCCCTTCGCGGGGGTGGTGAAGATGTCGCGGCCGCGGCGCCAGTCGCCGTAGAGCTGCTCGGGGTAGACGACCTTCGCCCGTTCCCGCTCGATGAAACCCGGAAGCTGATCGGCCGGGATCCCCTGGGGATAGCGGCTGCAGATCCGCTCGGAATCGTCCTGCTGCATGGCAGCGGCGAAGCGCTCACCGCCGGAAGCGATCGCCCGCTCCACCCGCTCCTCGTCCACCGCAAGGACGGGCACGAGCAGTACCAGGAGCCAAAGCAGCCTTCGCATTCCTACTCCGCGACCTTGAGCTGGTAGGTCTTCTCGCCGGTTTCCCCCGCGGTGTCCCGGAAGGTGACCCGGACCTCGCCGGGCTCGGCCTTCACCTTGAAGGCGAAAAGCGGGTTCGCGCTCACCCCGCGGCTCGGACGCACGAAGGCCACCCGTTCGCCGTTTAGGGTGACCTCGAGCTCAGTGATGTACTTGGCCGGGATCAGGTTGCCCTCCTCGTCCCGGCGCGTTCCCGGCTCCATGGGGTGGCGCACCACCACCGAGAGCTTGACCGTCTCGCCCTTCTTGGGCTTTCGCGGACTGGTACGGATCAGGATCAACGCCATGGCAGCCTCCTTATCCACAACCGCCCACGGTCACCCGGGTGACATGGGAAGCGAGCAGGTAACGGCCGTCCCGGGTCTCGACCACGATCCGGATGGGCGCGGTCTCGGCAATCCGGATGCGGGTGGCGAAGTAGGCCTCGGCGGACTTGGAGCCGAACTCGGTGGTGAAGAGATGGGGGAAGGGGTTTTTGTCCACGAAGCAATGGAGACCCTTGATCTCGGCCGGCGGCAGGTCCACCGAGACCTCGACCGGCACGTTGGCCCCGGACTCGGCGATCTTGGGCGCGCCGATGCGCACCTTGTCCGAGGGCTCGAGCCGGTCGAAGGTGATGCCCAGCGCCTCCTTGAGCCCCTTGTTTAGGTTCTCAAGGTCCTGTACGTCCTCCACCGAGGGGACCTGGGCGTCGGCCTGGGCCCGGGCGGGCAACCAGCGGGCCGCGCCGAGCCAGCCGAGCGCGAGCCCGGCCCCCTTAAGAAACCGCCTGCGGTTCATCCTCTCCCTCCTCGCAGTACCGCTTCAGGTACTCCAAAAACCTTGCCTTGGGCATGCTGCCAAAGACCCTGCCGAGCTCCCGGAACGCCCCGTCCGCGGGCGCCATCCAGATGAACACCGGGGTGCCCGCCACCTGGTGGGCCCGGAAGCGGGGTGGGCCGTCCGGACGCTCGAGGGTCACCATCCCCACCACGTAGCAGCGGGCGAAGAGGTCGAGCACTTCGGGCTCGGCCAGGACAAAGGTCTCCATCTGCTCGCAGTAGGGGCAGTGCAGGCTGCGAAAGTAAAGGAGGAGCACCCGATCGTGCTCCTCCGCCAGGGCCCGGGCCTCCTCGTAGGGGTAAAAGCGGGTGAAGTCCGGGGCCACGCGCTGGGCTAGCGCGAGGCCTAGCACCCCTAGGAGGAGGACCCAGGGCCCGAGCGTCCTCATCCGAACATGTACCCCCAGTGCTCGAAGGCCCAGTCGTAGGCCAGGCTTCCGTTTTTCTTGGTGCGCTTCGTGTCCATCTTGAGCTCGAGCACCTTGCGCCGCTTCTTCACCTCGTCCCAGCCGTAGCGGGCGGCGATCCAGATCGCCTCCTCGTCGTTGACGAAGGAGTAGCAGATGTTCGCCACCACCGGAGGCGGGGCCGGGGGCTCCTTCCCCGCGATCCGGGCGGCGATGTGTACCGCCACCCGGTTCTTCGCCTCCTCGAAGGCCAGCTTGCCCGACTTGGGACCGCCCGCGCTATCGGCGTCGCCGAGCACGTAGATGAAGTCGTCGTTCGGGGCCAGGTGCCAGGGCAGACGGACGTCCACCCAGTCCCCCTTGGTCACGCCCGCCTTGCGGACGATCCCCGCCGCCCGCATGGGCGGGATCAGGTTGAGGAGGTCGAAGTCGAACTCGCCGATCGAAGTGTGGATCACCTTCCGCGCGTAGTCCACCCCGGTCACCTCGGTGTTCGGGATGTACTCGAGGTAATCGGCGTAGAGCTCGTCGTAGGCGGCGAGGAAGCCGGGAGCCTTGGGCGGCTTTGCGGCCGCCGAGAGCAGCACCACCTTGCCCTTAATCCCCTTTTCCTTTAGGTACCAGGCGAGCATCGCCGCCCGCTCGTAGGGCCCGGGCGGGCAGCGGTAGGGGCCCTTGGGCACGGTGATGACCAGATTCCCCCCGGTGAAGTTCTCGAGCTGGCGGCGAAGGGCCACGTGCTCGAAGGGGCGGAACCCCACCGGGAGGAGGTGCTTGACCTCCTCCATACCCTCCACGCGCTCGTAGGCGTACTCGATCCCGGGCGAGAGCACCAGATAGTCGTACGCCAGCGAGCCGCCGGTGGTGAGCACCCGCTTGCGCTCGCGGTCTACGTCCAGGGCGCGCTCGTTGACGAAGTGAATCCCGTCCTTGACCAGGTTGGTGTAGTCGAAGGTGAAGAAGTGGAGGTCCTTCACGCCCGCCAGGTAAAGGTTCGAAAGCGGGCAGGACATGAAGATCTCCTTGGGCTCGACGAGCACCACCTCGATCTCGGGGTTGAGCCGCTTGAGCGTGCGAGCGGTGGTCACGCCGCCCCAACCGCCCCCGACGATGACGACCCGGTTGCCCCGGGCGGGTCCGAGCAAGAGCGGGCTCTTGGCGTAGTGCGCCTGCTGCGCCCG
>JALSJG010000025.1 GCA_026989475.1 Thermaceae bacterium
CGCTGGGCGCGGTTTGTGCTCGAGGAGGAGGGCGATCGGGCCCGGCTCTGGGCCGCCCGCGTGCTCGAGGAGGTGGGGGCTTTGGACGAGGCCGCCCGGCTCTACCGGGCCGAGCTATTGAAGGAGCAAGCCCTCGCGGGGCTCCTCAGGCTCGCCCGGCGGGGAAGCCAGGAAGCGGTACGGGGGCTGATCGCCGCCCGGCACTACCGGGAGGCGCTCGCCTACGCCCGGGATCCCCTCCTAAAGGGCCGGGCGCTCCTTGGGCTTGGGCGGGCGGAGGAAGCGCTGCCCTACCTCCGGGGCGATCCCCGGCTACTGGGGAAAGCGCTTTTGCGCTTGGGACGGGAAATGGAGGCGCTTTCGAGCTTCCGATCCGCAGGCGCGCGGCTTGAAGCGGGGCGTTTGCTGGTTCGGATGGGCCGGGTGGGCGAGGCGATCCCGGTGCTCCTGGCGGCGGGCCCCCGGGGAAGGTTCGAGGCCGCCGGGTACCTGGAGGCCGGGGACACGGATCGGGCGGTTCGGCTCTACCTCGAGCTCGCGGGCGAACCCGGCCCCCTCGCGGACGACGCCGCCTTCCGCGCCTGGGTCCTCGCCCGAAGACGGGGGGACGAAGAGGCCACCCAAAGGGCCTACGCCCGGCTTGCGGGCGGGCTCGGGCTGCTCGCCGGAAAGCCGCTCGCTTCCATCCGCGTCCCGCTCCCGCCGCCGGCCCCCGAAGGGCTTGGGGGGGTGCAGGCGCTCCTAAGGGCGGGGCGCGGGGATTGGGCCTTGGGTGAGGCCGCCTTCCGCGCCCGCCGCGCCGGGGGTGAGGTCCGGCGGGCCTGGGCCTGGGTGCTCGACGCGCTCGGCGAGCCCCACCTGGCCGCCCGATATGGCGGCCCCTTGCTCCGCTGGGGCACTCCCTGGCGGGAGGCGGTCTTTGCCGAGGCGGATCGGTTCGGGCTCGATCCCTGGTTGCTCTTCGCGGTGATGCGGGTGGAGTCCGCCTTTGATCCAAGGGCGGTGAGCCCCACCGGGGCGAGGGGGCTCTTTCAGTTCACCGCCCGGACCTGGGCCGAGGTTGCGGGAAGGCTCGGGGAGACGGGGGCGGATCCCTTCGAGCCCCGCGCGGCGATTCGCTTCGGCGCCTACTACCTTTCTTGGCTCAAGGACCGCTTTGGGGGCGACCTTCGCCTCGCGGTGCTCGCCTATAACGGCGGACCCGGCTACGTTTCCCGGGGAATGCGAACCTACGGCAACTTCGAGGACTTCCTCCGCTTCCAGCCCCGGGACGAGCCCCGGGAGTACCTCGCCCGGGTGTGGCGGGATTACGCCGTCTACCGGGCGCTCGCTAACCGGCGACCGCCGCCCGCGTGGCTCGAAGCGGTTCGACCGCACGCGCGATGACCCCGCCACCCAGAAGTTCTTCCCCCGCGTAGAGCACCGCCGACTGGCCCGGGGTGACGGCGAAGACGGGCTCCTCGAAGCGGAGTTCAAAACCCTTTTCGTCGGCCCAAACCACCCGGGCCGGGGTGGGCCGGGCCCGGTGACGGACCTGGACCCGGATCCGCTCGGGCCACTCGGAGGGGGGCCTTAAGTAGTTCGCCTCTCCGGCCGCGAGGCCCCACCAGGTGGCAGCCTCCCGGGGGCCGACGTAGACCACGTTGGCCTCGGTGTCTACCCGCACGACGAAGCGCTCGAGGTGGCTTTTGAAAAGCCCGAGCCCCCGCTTTTGCCCTACGGTGTAGAGGGCCGCGCCCTGGTGCCGCCCGATCACCTCGCCGCTTTCTAGGTCCACCACCGGCCCCGGCCGAACCCTTAGGCGAGCCCGGAGGAAGCCCGCGGGGTCGTTTTGCACGAAGCAGAGGTTTTGGCTCTCCGGGGTTTTCGCCACCACTAGGCCCGCTTCCTCGGCGAGGGCCCGGACCTCGGGTTTGGTGAGCTCCCCGAGGGGAAAGAGGCTTTTTTGAAAGACCTCTCCGGGCACCGCCCAGAGGAAGTAGCTCTGGTCCTTGCGCTCGTCCCGGCCGCGGAGGACGCGGCTTTCCTCGCGCCGCACGTAGTGGCCGGTGGCGATTCGCTCAGCCCCGATGCGTTCGGCGATATCCTGCAGACCGCGGAACTTGACGAAGGGGTTGCACCGGGTGCAGGGGTTCGGGGTGACGCCCGCGGCGTGGCCCTCGAGGTACGGGTGGATCACCATCTGGGCAAAGCGGCCCTCGGCGCTTGCCACCACGAAGGGGATCCCGAGCCGATCGGCCACCTTTTGGGCCCGGCGGGCGGCCTCCAGGTTGCAGCAGGAGTTTGGGGCGTTTCCCGCCTCGAGTTTGAGCATGACCCCAATGACCTCGTAGCCGCGCCTTTTGAGCAAGAGCGCGGCCACCGCCGAGTCCACCCCGCCGGAAAGCCCAAGGACGACCCTTCGCTTCACAAAGGTATAGTTTACACCCCCGTGCGCTTGCGATTCCGGATCAGGCCACCATCGCTTTAGGCTCCGCCACCGCCGCCTCGGTGCTCTGGATCGCCACCTCGATCATGTCGTCGGTGGGCTCGTCCACGGTAAGGGCCTGAAAGCGGAAGCCAAGCCAACGGAGCGCCCGGGAGAAGGGATCCTCGTGGGTTGCGGAAAAACGCAAGAGCTCGTAGGCGACGCCGGCCACCAGGGGCAGGAAGACCACCCGGCCGGCTAGGCGCCACCAGAGCACGTCCGCCCGGGGCAAGAAGGAGTAGACCAGGATCGAGGCCAGGATGACAAAAGCGATGAAGGTGGTCCCGCAGCGAGGGTGGAAGCGGGGCTGGGCGCGGACGTTCTCGACCGTCAGGGGAAGACCTTTCTCGTAGGCGTGGATCGCCTTGTGCTCGGCGCCGTGGTACATGAAGAACCGCCGGGTTTCCGGAAAACGGCGGAGGAAGAGTAAATAGCCGACGAGGATTGCGACCTTGATCGCGCCCGCCAGGGCGTTAAAGAGCACCGGCGCGCTCCCCGCGTCGGCGGCGAATCCGGCGACGTATGCGGGGAGGACGATGAAAAGGAGCACCCCCACCGCGGTCGAGAGTGCCATGGTGCCGTAGAGGGCCCTCTTGCTGATCGGTTCTTCCTCGCCCTCGACCAGCTGGGCGCTGCGGGCGAGCGCGAGGTAGGAGACCCGAAGGGCGTCAAAAAGCGCCACCACGCCGCGGACGAGGGGGAGTCGGGCCCAGCGCTGCGAGAGCCAGAGGGCTCTTTCCTCGTGGCGCTCGACGTGGATCTCCCCCGAGGGCAGGCGCACCGCCAGCGCCCAGGCTCCGGGGGCTTTCATCATCACTCCTTCGATCGCGGCACTGCCACCGATCTGCTTCACGCGCGTATCTTACCCCGGGATCGGGTGCTATACTTGAAAGCGTTATGAAGATTTCCCTGCGTTCGGGCCGGCGCTCGGTGGCCGGCCTTCCCGGGAAGTTGAAGGTGGTGGGCGTGGTCTCGGGGGCGCTTACCGAGGCCGGCGAGGAATTGGACGCGGCGCATTCGGGACTGCTTTCCAAGGCCCTCAAGGCCGGGCGCTTTAAGGGCGAAGAGGGCGCGTTCCTCGTGGTCGCGGCCGGGGACGTCTTCCTTGGTCTTTTGGGGCTCGGGCAAAAGCGCGGGGTGCGTGCCGATCGGGTGCGCGAGGCCGGGGCCCGGGTCGCCAAGAAGGCGCTCGAGCTCGGGGTCCGCGAGGTCGCGGTCGAGAACTTCTTCGCCGACCGGCTGGGCAAGGCGGAAGCCAGCTACGCCCTTGCCGAAGGGCTCTACCTCGGGAGCTACCGTTTTGCGCGCTACAAGTCCGAGGCCCGGCCGGTCCGGGTGCGCTACTGGATCGCGAAAGGCCGGGGCCGGGCGGTGGAGGAGGCCCGGATCCTCGCCGAGGCCACCGCCTACGCCCGCGATCTCGCCAACGAGCCGCCGAACGTCCTTTACCCCGAAACCCTGGCGGCCGAGGCGGAGCGGCTCGCCGAGACGTTTGGCTTCGAGGCGCGGGTCCTTGGTCCCGAAGAGATCGAGGCCCTGGGCATGGGGGCCTTCCTCGCGGTAGCCCGGGGCTCGGCGCGCCCGCCCCGGCTCATCCACCTCGTCTATAGGCCCGAAGCGCCCCGGCGTCGGGTGGCGCTCGTGGGCAAGGGGCTTTGCTTCGATACCGGCGGGTACTCGCTGAAGCCCACCGAGGCCATGCGGCATATGAAGGCCGACATGTCCGGGGCGGCGGCGGTCCTCGGGACCTTCCGGGCCCTCGCCGAGCTCCGGCCCCCCATCGAGGTGCACGGGGTGATCGCCGCCGCCGAGAACAAGATCAGCGGGAACGCCTACGTGGTGGACGAGGTCGTGCGGACGATGAGCGGCAAGACGGTGGAGGTGGCCAACACCGACGCCGAGGGCCGCCTCACCCTGGCCGACGCCCTCACCTACGCGGTCCGCGAGGCCCCCGACGCGATCGTCTCGATCGCTACCCTCACCGGTTCCTCGGTGGTGGCGCTGGGGCGCAAGGTGGCCGCCCTCTTCGCCACCGACGACCGCCTCGCCGAGGGGCTTTTGGAGGCCGCCGGCGCCGAGGGTGAGAAGCTCTGGCGGATGCCGCTCGTAAAAAGCTACCGGAAGCTTTTAAGAAGCGACGTCGCCGATCTCAAGAACGTCGGCACCCGCGAGGGCGGGGCGATCCAGGCGGCGCTCTTCCTCACCGAGTTCGTACGCGACCCCTACGCCCACCTCGACATCGCCGGGCCCGCCTACCAGCGCGAGGACTGGGAGCTTGGCCCGGCGGGTGCGAGCGGTTTCGGGGTGCGCACCCTCGCCCGCTGGCTCCGCTCCCTTTAGGCCTCTCGCGCTCCGTAAGATGGGGCGGGGTGGAATCCGTCCGCGTCGTCCTCGTAGGAGTGCAGGAGTCCGGGAACATCGGCATGGCCGCCCGGGCGATGAAGAACTTCGGCCTCCGGGAGCTCTACCTCGTGGCCCCGGAGGCCGATCCTTTGGCGGAGGAGGCGCGGAAGTTCGCGGTGGGGGCGCGGGATGTGCTCGAGGCGGCCCGGATCGTCCCCACCCTGGACGGAGCGCTCGCCGATGTGCACTGGGTGGCGGCCACCACCGCCCGGGCCCGCTACGGCTACCCCGGGAGGCTTGCCACCCCGCGCGAGCTCATGCCTCTACTCCGGGCCCGGGCCGAAGCCGGGGAGCGGGTAGCGCTGGTCTTTGGCCGCGAGCGTTCGGGCCTTACCAACGCCGAGCTCGACCGGGCCCACTACGTGGTGCGGATCCCCACCGACCCCGGCTTTAAGAGCCTGAACCTGGCGCAGGCGGTTTTAATCCTCGCCTACGAGTTCTTCCTCGCCGAGCCCCGGGAAACCGAGCAGCCCCGGCCCGCCGAGGTGGGCGAGCTCGAGGGTTTTTTCGCCGATCTCGAGGTCTATCTCCTTGAGATCGGTTTCACCGACACCCGGCGCCTTCCCCACGCGATGCGGCGCTTTCGCCGCATCTTCCACAAGGCCGCGCCCACCCCCGGCGAGCTCGCGATGCTCCGGGGGCTTCTGCGCCAGGGGCGCTGGGCGATCGAGCAGGGGCGGAGGCGGTCATGACTCCGCGGGCGAGCCTTGGCGAGCTCGCGAACCGGATCCGTAAGGCCCGGCTCTACCTGCCGCCGATCATCGCGCTCTTCGTGGTCCTCTTCCAGTTCGGCATTCGGAGGAACCTCGACGATCCCCACGCGTTTTGGCTGATGCTCGCTTTCTACGCGCTCCTCGGCCCCTTCGTCGTCTACCTCACCCTCGACTGGGTGGCCGACGAGCTCGCCGCCCGGGAGCGGGCCGAGCGCGAGCTCCTCGAGGCCAACCGGCG